>CAIWRE010000181.1 GCA_903914985.1 uncultured beta proteobacterium
GGTTTTTCTTTCCATTCAGGCCCGCCGATCACGTCTTTGGCGCCCAGGCTGAGCAGGTAGTCGCGGTTCTCGTCAGGGCGCTGGCTCAGCGCGGTCACGTCATAGCCCCGATGGGCGAGCAGGCTGATCGCCACGCTGCCCACGCCACCGTTGGCGCCGCTGACTACGATATTGCCGCTCTTCACACCGGCGTCTTCCAGCGCCATCACACACAGCATGGCAGTCAGCCCGGCGGTGCCGATGGCCATGGCGCTTTGGGTACTCATGCCTTGCGGCAGAGGCACCAGCCACTCGGCTTTGACGCGCTGCATTTGGCTGTAGCCACCCCAAAAGCGCTCGCCTACGCTCCAACCGGTGAGCACGACTTTGTCGCCTGCCTGGTAGTCAGCGCTGCTGGACTCGACCACCGTGCCTGCAAAGTCGATGCCCGGCACCATGGGAAAGCTGCGGATGATCTTGCCCGTGCCGGTGATGGCCATGGCGTCTTTGTAATTGATGCTGGAGTAGTCAATGGCGACCAGCACCTCACCCGCAGGCAGGTCAGCTTGCGTGAGTTGTTTGAGGGTGGGCACGGGCTTGCCCTCGACCTGGTCAACAACAAGGGCTTGGAAGGAGTTGGTCATGGTGGTATCAGGAGAGTGTGAAACAAGGGCTGAATTAAACGCCAAGTCGGTGGCCGTGGCGGCCTCAGGCGTGGTCCGCCAAAATCATGTCGGCGGCTTTTTCCGCCACCATGATGACCGGTGCATTGGTGTTGCCGGACGTTACCGCTGGAAATACCGATGCGTCCACCACCCGCAGGCGGCGCATGCCGTGCACCCGCAGGCGGGCGTCCACGACCGATGTTTCCGGGTCGGGTCCCATGGCACAGGTGCAAGAGGCGTGGTAGACCGAGCCGCCGCGCTTGGCAAAGTCGGCAAAGATGGCCTCTTCACTTTGCACATGGGCGCCGGGCAGGTGCTCGCTTTCCACAATATCGGCCAGCGGCGCAGTGGCGGCAATGCTGCGGACCATGCGTGCGCCTTCGACGATGTCCTGGCGGTCGTGTTCGGTGGTCAAGAAGTTGGTCGTGATCAGTGGCTTGTCGTTCGGGTTGGCTGATTGAATCAGCACCGTGCCCCGGCTGGTGGGGCGGCAGGTGTTGAATGAAATCAGGAAGGCGGCAAACGGATCGGGGTTTTGCAGCTGAAAACGCTTGCCCACCGGCGCCGTGTTGGCGGTGTAGCTGATGGGGTTGAAATACAGGTGCAGATTGGGTTGCGCCAGGCCGGGGCGGCTGCGCACAAAAGCGCCGGCCTGGTTCACGCTCATGCCCAGCGGCCCTTTGCGGTCGAGCAGGTAGCGCATGCCCGCCCACACCTTGCCGTACCAGGGGCCCAGCGTGTTGTTCAAGGTGGGTACCTTGGACTTGAAGAAGTAGGACACGCACAAATGGTCTTGCAAGCCCTGGCCCACGGCGGGCAAGTGCTGCACCACCGGCACACCTTTGGCGCGCAACAGTTCTGCGTCGCCGACCCCCGAGAGCTGCAAAAGCTGCGGCGAATTGATGGCGCCGCCGCTCAAAATGACTTCTTTACGGCACTTGAATTGCTGGCGTGCACCGTGGATGACGCATTCCACGCCCACGGCTTCGCGCTCTTGCAGCAGTACCCGGTGCACCATAGCGCCGGTGAGTACGGTCAGGTTGCTGCGGCGCATGGCCGGGCGCAAAAAGGCGTTGGAGGTGGAAGCTCGCACGCCCTTGCGAATCGTCATCTGCCACAGGCCGAAACCTTCTTTGCGCTCGCCATTGAAGTCGCTGGTGCGGCCGTAGCCCAGGGCGTCCCCGGCTTTCAGAAAGCGCTCGCACAAGGGGTGGACCTGGTCGGCAAAGTCGCTGACCGTCAGTTCGCCGCCTGCGCCATGGTGCGCATTGGCGCCAAAAACGTGGTCTTCGGACTTTTTGAAATACGGCAACACATCGTTCCAGCCCCAGCCGGGGTTGCCTGCGTCGCGCCATTCGTCGTAGTCCGCATGCTGGCCGCGCATATAGACCATGGCGTTGAGCGAGCTGCTGCCCCCCAGCACCTTGCCGCGCGGCCAAAACGATGTGCGTCCATGGAGCGCGGCGTCCGGCTCGGTGGTGTACATCCAGTTGTATTTGGGGTCGGAAAAGGTCAGGCCGTAGCCCAGTGGCACCTGAATCAGCGGGCTGCGGTCCGATCCGCCGGCCTCCAGGAGCAGCACCCGGTCTTTGCCACTGGCGCTCAAGCGGTTGGCCAGCACGCAACCGGCCGATCCTGCGCCGACGATGATGTAGTCGTATTCGTTCATGGCGGGGAGTATCGCGCGCGCTGCGGGTGACTTCAGGGTGTTGAATGCGAATTGGATGGCAGTCCATCCTCTGAATGCATACTATGCAAGAGATTGCATGCCCACAATGCGTTCAAATAAAGTAATTGCCTCATCCAATGTCCCCCTATGTCCTTTGAACAACTGATTTCCACCGCCAGTCTGGGTGACGGCAGCAAGCCCAAATACCAGTCGATTGCCGAAGATTTGGCCCAGGCCATCCTGAACGGCCAGGTGCCCATGGGCGAAAAACTGCCCCCGCAGCGCAATCTGGCGCACCGTCTGGGCGTGACCACCGGCACCATCAGCCGCGCTTATGCCATTTTGGAGCGCCAAGGGCTGGCCACGGCACGGGTGGGCGACGGCACCTATGTGCGCTCGGCGGAGCATGCATCGCCCAGCGCCGAGTTTGAGCACCAGCAAGCCATCGACCTGGCCCACAACGTGGCCATGGTGGGTGACGAGTCGCAGGCGCTGCAGGCAGCGTTTCAAAGCCTGTCCCAGGATGCCGAGCTCATGCGCCAGGTGCTGAGCTACCAGAGCGAGACCGGCATGCGCCGCCACCGCGAAGCGGGCGCCCAGTGGCTGCGTCGCTTTGGCACCAGCGGCCAGTGGAACCGGGTGATGGTCACGCACGGGGCGCAGCATGGCCTGGCGTGTGTGCTGCGCACGGTGGCCCGGCCGGGTGATGCGGTATTGACCGAGTCGCTCAGCTACCCTGGCCTGCAGTCTCTGGCGCGCTCCATGCGGCTGCAGCTCATTGGCGTGGAAACCGACGAAGAAGGCATGGTGCCGCAAGCCCTGGAGCGCGCCGCCAAAACCTTTGATACCAAATTTGTCTATTGCGCCCCCACGCTGCACAACCCCACCGGTGCCACCATGTCCATGGCGCGGCGCGAAGCCGTCGCCGCAGTCATGCGCACCCATGGCCTGTTCATCATCGAAGACTGCGTGCACGCCGCCATGCAGGCCCACCCCTTGCCCGCTTTGTCCACCTGGCTGCCCGAGCAGTCGTTTTTGCTCAGCAGCTTTTCCAAAGTGCTGGCACCGGGCCTGCGCGTGGGCTATGTCGAGGCGGCACCCGCCTGGCTCAGCAAGTTTGCCGCCAGCATGCGCGCCGACAGCTGGATGGTGGCGCCGCTCTTGCCCGAAATCGCCACCCGCTGGCTGGAGAGTGGCGCGATGGAAGATCTGATTGCACAGCAGCGCCACATGACATCCCAGCGGCTGGCGCGTGCCCAGACAGTGCTCCAAGGACTGGACTTCAAAACCGACCCGGACTTTCCATTGATCTGGCTGCCCCTGCCCGAACCCTGGCGCGCGGGACAGTTTGCCGCCGCCTTGCGGCAAGCGGGGGTGTTGGTGCGCACTGCGGATCACTTTGCGGTGGGCCGCTCACCGGCACCGCACGCGATTCGTATCAGCTTGAATGCACCGGCCTCGGTGGAGCAGCTCGAGTCCGGTTTGCACATTCTCAAAGCGCTGATCGACAACCCGCCGTCGATGGCGATGGACCCGTGAGCGGCATGGCCGGTCGGTAATTTCCCCATTGCGCAGGGGGAACTTGCTGCTTAAGCTGGGCTGATGACCTCCAGCCACTTTCCTCAGGACGCCGCCCCGGCGCCTTACGTGCCGCCGCCACCCGAGACGCCGGGCAACACCGTGGCGGTACTGCAGTGGCGCGACCCGTGGATCTGGCTTGCGCGGGGTTGGCAAGACATGCGTCGCGCCAAAGGCATCGCACTTTTTTATGGCCTGTGTTTTTGGGTCATGGCTGTGCTGCTGGCGGCGGTGTTTCGCCATTCCCCGGAGTACGTCATTTCCATGGCCTCGGGCTGCCTGTTGGTGGGCCCGTTCCTGGCGATGGGTCTGTACGACGTGAGCCGCCGCCATGCGCAGGGTCAGGTGCCGGAACTGGCCCATTCGCTGACCTGCTGGGACCGCAATTTGCGCAGCATGGGCTTGTTGGTGCTGGTGCTGATCGTGCTGGAGCTGCTCTGGGGCCGCGCCTCACTCGTGGTGTTTGCCGTGTTTTTCAATACCGGCATGCCATCGACCACCAGCGTGATTCAGGCCGTGTTCAACGTGGACAACTGGGAATTTCTAGTGGTCTACCTGATCGTGGGCAGCGGCTTTGCCGGTATTGTGTTTGCCACTGCGGCGGTTTCTATTCCCATGATTTTGGACCGCGATACCGATGCCATCTCGGCCGCCATCACCAGCCTGCAAGTGGTGTTCACCAACTTTTGGGTGATGGTGTTCTGGGGACTGCTGCTGACGGCGATGGTGCTGGCAGCACTGCTGCCCTGGGGCCTGGGCCTGCTGGTGGTCGGCCCTTGGCTGGGGCACGCCACCTGGCATGCCTACCGGGGCAGCGTGCTGTGGCCAGATGCTTAGGGCGCGACCTCGGCAATCATTTCAATCTCTACACAGGCGCCCATCGGGATTTGGGCTACGCCAAAAGCGCTGCGGGCATGGGCACCGCGGGCACCAAATATTTCACCTATCAATTCGCTGGCGCCGTTGGTTACCAGGTGCTGCTCGGTAAAGCTGCCGGTGGAATTGACCAGCGACATCAGCTTCACGATACGCGTGACACGGTTCAGGTCGCCGACAGCGGCGTGCAAGGTGCCCAGCAAGTCAATGGCGATAGCGCGCGCCGCTTGCTTGCCCTCCGCCGTGTCCATGGTGGCGCCCAGCTGACCCACCCAGGCTTTGCCGTCTTTTTTCGCAATATGGCCACTTAAAAAAACCAGGTTGCCGGTTTGCACAAAAGGCACATAGGCCGCAGCGGGTACAGCGACGGGGGGCAGGGTGATGTTCAGGCTGGCGAGGGTGTCGTAAATAGTCATGGCGTTGGCGCA
>CAIWRE010000182.1 GCA_903914985.1 uncultured beta proteobacterium
AGGCTTCAATGGTGATGAAGCCAATCGCTATATCCACCACCAGGGGACCCTGGTACAGCTGCTCCAGGTTCACACCTTGGCCAATCCAAGCAGATGCGCCATGTCCTTGAAGAAAATTCGCACATGGGCCATCGGCTTTTTGCGGACCAATTGCTTGTTCATGTAAGACTCAAAGGTGAGCTGCTGCACATCCCGGTCCTCGCAAATTTTGACAAAGCGCTCACGCCGTTTTTCGCTGCTGTACCAAAACCATTGCATGATGCCCAACACCGTAAAGACGGTGCGGTGTGCTTTCATGAACTGTTTCCGTGCAAATTGCAGGCTACTCACGTCGCCTGTGAGCAATAGCTTTTCAACCGCCATCGCGGCCAGTTCACCGCCGTACATCGCGTAATAGATTCCTTCTCCGGAGGCTGGCGCCACGACGCCGGCGGCATCACCAGCCAGCACCACATCGCGCCCGTTGTCCCAGCGTTTGAGGGGCTTCATCGGGAGCGGCGCCCCTTCGCGCCGGAGCACTTCGGCCTGCCCCAGGCCGGATGCTTCCCGCAACACCGCTACCGCGTTGCGCAATGAGAATCCCTTGTCTGCGCTACCGGTACCAATGCTCAGGGTGTCGCCATGAGGAAAAATCCAGCCGTAAAAGTCAGGCGATAACTTGCCTTGGTAATACACATCGCATCGGGTGCCGTCATAGCCAGCCGGTTTAAGCACCGGAGCGCGAACAATCTCGTGGTACGCAAACACATACTGCGTGTCGGTCGCACCGGGGACGCCCGCTTGGCGGGCGACTTGCGACTTCGCACCGTCGGCACCGATGATGCTCAGCGCCCGAACACTGGCAGGTCGGCCTTCGCCACGTTGCGAGCGGTCTCGCGCCTGGTAGTGCACGACGCTTACGCCATCGGCATCCTGGCTGATTTTTTCAAAAGTGCCAATCCGCCTGATCGCGCCCGCGCTGGCCGCGCGCACACGTAACCACTCGTCAAACTCAGACCGGTCAACCATGCCGACAAAGCCGTTGTCGATCGGAATGTCCACCTTGTGTGCACTGGGCGCAATCATGCGCGCAGACTGTGCCTTGGCGACCAACAAATGGTCGGGGATGGCATAGTCCTTAATTAGCCGCGGCGGTATTGCACCGCCGCAGGGTTTGATCCTTCCTGCGCGGTCTAGCAGGAGCACTGAATGCCCCCGTTGCGCTAAGGTGTGCGCAGCCGTAGCGCCTGCTGGCCCGCCGCCGACAACCACAACGTCAAAGGTTTCAGTAGTTCGCATGGCAATACCTCTCGGTTTTTGCAGTCAAAGGGGAAGAGATGCAGGCAACATCAGGCAGCCTGGACCAAAGCACGTAATCCGAATGCGCTGACCATCATTCCGGCAACAAAAAATGGCACGCCGAAGCCGCTATACCAAAGCGCTCGTTGGGTCACACGCCGGAGGAAGTAATCCATCATGAACAGTTGCACCGCGAGCAAAACCGCCACGACCAGTCCGCGGCCCGCCTGGCCCCATGCAAACAAAAAGAGGACGACCAGCACTTGGGGCAAAGCCATGAACCAGCACGCGACGTTCGCTGCGCGTTGCTCGCCCAGTTGAACGGGAAGTGAGCGCACGCCCATGGCACGATCCCCCGCCACGGCTTTGAAATCATTGAGAGTCATGATTCCATGGGTACCGATGCTGTAGAGAAGTGCCAAGGACAGCGAGCGCGCATCGGGCATGCTTCCACCCGCCATGACCGCGGCGCCTGTGGTCCAAGCGATGCCTTCGTAGCTGATGCCACAAGCAGCATTTCCCCACCAGCCATTCTCTTTCAGGCGAAATGGTGGTGCGCTGTAAGCCCAGGCCAGCATTAGTCCCACCACCGCAGCGCCAAAGCCCCATGGCCCAAGAAAACTGGCAACTCCCAGGGAGACCAGCGTCCAGATAATGGCGATATAAAAACCCCAACGCCCGGGCATTCGACCGGAGGGAATTGGCCGCTGCGGCTCGTTGATAGCATCGACATGACGGTCGAACCAATCGTTAACGGCTTGGCTGGTGGCGCAGACAAAGGGCCCGGCCAGTGCCACACCCACCACGGCCAATGTCCACTTGCCCTGCATTGGCGCGCCTGAGGCAACGACCCCGCAGGCAAACGCCCACATCGGCGGAAACCAGGTGATCGGCTTGAACAGCTCAGTGACGGCGGAAAGTTGGGGAAGAGACATTCCCAACAGTTTTAACGTTGACACCTTACGATGTCAAGACAAACTTACACTTCCTATGGTTTCCCCTAGTGCCCGCAATGTTCGGGCACCTGCGGCGGCTTTAAGCCTCGCCTTCGCCGTCCAGATCGCCGATATTGAAGCGCCGCAGTTTGACGTACAAGCTTTGGCGGGACAGGCCCAGCATTTCAGCGGCGGAAGCACGGTTGTCACCCGTCAGTTCCAACGCTGCTTCGATGCACAGTTGCTCGATCAGATCGGTGGTTTCGCGCACGATATCTTTGAGTGGAACACGGCCCACCAGGTCGGTCATCTGGTCGGTGGATCGCGGCAACTCGCGACTGGGCTTGGCTTCACTGTTCAGTCGCAACCCTACATCCCGGATCGTGAAGCCGAGGCATCGTTGCTCGCCGGTGGTGACCGCCACTGCGGAAATCTCCACGTCGGTCATAGATCCATAGTCGCCGCGCATGCGCGTTGCAAACAGCCGCACCACGTCGCGTTGGCGCAAATTGGAAATAAGCACACTCAAGTCGACGCCCGCGCGGCCCAGCCAGCGCTCTAAGGATTCGCCCCGCACCAACGCCTCGTTACTGACCTGGGCCAATTGCAAGAATGCGCGATTTGCGGTCAGCACGTTGCCACTGAGGTCCGTCACCACGAACGCGTCAGGTGCGCTCTCCATCACCTCGGTCAGCATCTGCTTTGTCGCGGCAACGACAGAGGTCTCGGCAAGTTGATTTTTAGGTACCAGACGCAACAGAAAATGGGAAGACTGCTCCTGACGGAACAGGGAAACTGAAACCGTGACCTCGCTGTTGCTGTGCACCAGGCGCACATCAACCGGTGACGCCTGACCACTGGCCCGCAGGCCCGAAAAAACCTCGCTCAAGGCCGTGTTGCTGCGTTTGTCGAGGCTATGGGCCAAGCTCCAGCCCGGTTTGGACAAACCTTCACCGAACAGGATTTGCGCCACCGGGTTGCTGTCTTCGAGCTTTTCGGTGCTGGCGTCCAAAATCAACAAGGCTTCGGACGAAACTTGAAACAGCAAACGATAGCGCGTCTCAACGTGTTTGAGTTGCCAATAATCGCGCTCCATCGAGCGTTGGGCGGTTACCAATTTTTGCTGTAACGCTGCCTGGGGCCGCAGGTCACGGCCGAAGGCTATGGCGTGGGCCGAATTACCTGTCAGAGAACCAGGCACCCGCACCACCGAATACGACAGTGGAAGCTCAGTACCGTCTTGGGCATGTTGATTGAGGTGGCGCCATTTCGGGCCCTTTTCCGTGCCCAGATCACGCAGCATTGCTGCGACCTTGGGCTTGCTCTCTTCGGTCACGGTTTGGCCCCATGGCTTGCCCATCCAGTGGTTGTAACCATGGCCAAGCAACTCCTCGTTGCCAAAGGCCGCATCCTGAATGACGCCCTGCGCATCAATCACCAGCACCACATCGGCCGCCGCTGTAATTAGTCGAGAAACCGTATCAGCGTCCAGGCGATCAAAAAAGCGTTCCGCTTGGTGAAAACGCCCCGTTTGTTGCATCGGTGAATTTTCAAGAGGCTGGTTCATAGGGTTGTACTAATTATGGTTAGGTGGGGCGGTCGGCTTATTGACGAGGGGCACCAGCGGCAAGGTGCAAACGTGCCAGCGACGGTGCCTGATTCGCGTCACTTGTCACCAAATCGGCACCAAGGTCCGTCATATATTCAGGGTGCACAGCAACAAGGGGGCCACCTACCATTATGCACACAGTTTTGTTTTTTGAAGCTTTTCTTACCGCCGCGATGCACTCGGTCAAATTGGGCAAATTTTTCAGTGTGGCCAATGAAAATCCGACCACATCAAATAAGCGCTGGCCGGCCAGGGCCTGGGGAGAATCGCCCAGATCGTAAGGCCCGCCCACCACCTCCCATCCCTGTTTTCTAAAGAGCTCAGCCACCATGGCCAGGCCAAAAGTGTGCTGCTCACCGGGCGTAGGGACCAGCAGAATGCTCAATCCATTGGGTACGGGGTGCTTGGACTGCGCTACCTCTGAGTTCAGATCGCGCAGCATCTTTTGCAATCCGCCCAGGCCAATGGTTACATCGGTGAAATCGCATAAATCGTTTTCCCAAAGCTCTCCGAGGTAACGGGCGGCGGGTGCCAGCAAGTCCAGGTAAATCGACTCTATGGGCGCACCGCCGCCCCGCATCCGGGTAATAAATTCCGAGGCCTGCTTTTCGTTGCGGGTCAGGATAAGCTGTCCGAAGTGGGTTACATCTTCTTGCGATACCTGCACTCTGGCCGTTTCAGGCGGAACGTCGCACTCAATGGGGGTACGGTGGGCAAGCATCAAACGCGGGATGATTTCATGCTGGATGGCTTGGGCCAGAACTGCAACCGTATGGTCTGAATCGGCCAGTGCCTGTGCCGCTGCGGAATTGCTCTCGCCCGGCCAGTCCTCAGAGGACCGGCCTTCTCTGTACTCCGCATTTTTTACAAAGGCGCTCCGGCTGGATGAACCCATGTTTGTCTCCTGATCTAAAGGATTTGTCTTGTCTCGTTATTGGGAACTGCCTGCGCCCGGCAAAAAACGCCATGTTGTGCACTGAGAGAACGATCTACAGTCGGTGACGAAATTTCTTGACTCGCAATGCTGTCTAATTAGTTTTACGCCGCAATTTGATTCAGGTCAAAGGAATTCGGTAATCCGACAAAAATACTCGGGTTTATTTAAGTGTCTAATTTACCTGACGTAACAACTTATTGACATTTCAGGAAATGGGGGATAAATTGGTCCCATGTCTGAAACACACCCCTCGTTCGCTGTTCCTGGAGCCAACGCAAGAACGGCCCGAGCGCCTCTGTATACCCCGGAGGAGCGGTACCGCCGCGACCGCACCTACTGGACTTTTGTTCAAGGCATCCTGGCGCCGATCCAGTTCATCATTTTTCTGGGCAGCCTGGGCTTTGTGCTTCGCTACCTGGCGACCGGCGAAGGACTGGAGGTCGCGAACCACTCCGTAGTCGCAAAAACCTTGATCCTTTACACGATCATGGTCACCGGCTGTATTTGGGAAAAAGTGGTGTTCGGGCGGTATCTTTTTGCACCAGCCTTCTTTTGGGAAGACGTCTTCAGCATGCTGGTGCTGGCGCTGCACACGGCTTATCTGGTTGCCATGTTCAAGGGTTTGCTCAGCAGCCGTGAGCTGATGTACCTTGCACTGGCGGCCTACGCCACCTACGCCATCAATGCCGGCCAATTCATCCTGAAGCTTCGCGCAGCACGCCTGGACCATGAAGAAAAGCAGCGCGATGCAGCCCGTGCGCCCCGACCTTCCAGCCTCGGAGTGGCGTCCGCATGAGCGCCGTCGCATTTCCCATTGCTGTGAAAGCAGCCAACGGCTGCCAGGACGCACCCGTGCTGCGGGAACGCGGTCAGCACGAGGTTTTTTGCGGGCTGACCGGCATTATTTGGCTGCACCGCAAAATACAAGATGCGTTTTTTCTGGTGGTGGGGTCACGCACTTGCGCACACCTGATCCAGTCGGCCGCCGGGGTGATGATTTTTGCTGAGCCCCGTTTTGCCACAGCCATCATTGACGAGCGCGACCTGGCGGGCCTGGCCGATGCCAACGCAGAACTCGACCGGGTGGTGAACCAACTTCTGGCGCGCCGTCCCGAAATCAAGTTGCTGTTTTTGGTCGGCTCCTGCCCTTCGGAGGTCATCAAGCTCGACCTGTCGCGTGCGGCATCCCGCCTCTCGGCTCAGCATTCCCCTTCGGTGCGGGTTCTGAATTATTCGGGCAGCGGAATTGAAACAACCTTCACCCAGGGTGAGGACGCATGCCTTGCGTCCATGGTGCCTGAGCTGCCCGTCGCAGCCGAGGACAGCGCACCGGAATTGTTGGTGGTGGGCACACTGGCCGACGTGGTGGAAGACCAATTTATCCGCCTGTTGGGTGCCATGGGCATTGAGCGGGTGCGGTTTTTTCCGCCGCGCCGCGCCTCGGACCAGGCTCCTGTGGGACCGCACACCCGTTTGCTGCTGGCCCAGCCCTTCCTGGCCGACACGGCGCGCGCCTTGCAGGCACGCGGCGCGCAGTTGTTGTCCGCACCGTTTCCCCTTGGCATTGAAGGCACACGCGCCTGGCTGCAAGCCGCCGCCACGGCCTTTGACGTGACCCCTGCCATTTTTGAAGCTGCCGTCGCTGCACCCACCGCCCGCGCCAGCGCAGCCTTGGCGCGGGCCAAGCTTCATTTGGAGGGCAAAAGCATCTTTTTCTTTCCGGACTCACAACTGGAGATTCCCTTGGCGCGCTTTTTGTCTCGCGAGCTGGGTATGACCTTGGCAGAAGTGGGTACCCCCTATTTGCACCGACAGCATATGGCCCAGGAGTTGGCCATGCTGCCAGAGGGAACCTTTCTCTCGGAGGGCCAGCACGTTGAAAACCAGCTGGAACGGTGCCGCGCAGCCCGTCCCGACATGGTGGTGTGTGGCCTGGGGCTGGCCAACCCCTTGGAGTCTGAGGGTATGACGACCAAATGGTCGATCGAACTTGTTTTCACACCCATCCAGGGCTTTGACCAGGCAGGCGATCTCGCCGAATTGTTTACCCGTCCCCTGGTGCGCCGCCTGCGCCTGGCTGCCTGAAGAAAGAAGCAGCATGCAACTGACCTTATGGACTTACGAAGGCCCGCCCCATGTGGGAGCCATGCGCATCGCCACGGCCATGGACGGGGTGCATTACGTGCTGCATGCGCCGCAGGGCGATACCTACGCCGATCTTTTGTTCACCATGATCGAGCGCCTGCCCAAGCGCCCGCCCGTCACTTACACCACGTTTCAGGCGCGCGACCTCGGTGGCGACACCGCTGAGTTGTTCAAGACCGCAGCACGCCAAGCGTTCGAGCGCTTTGCGCCCCAGGCCATGCTGGTGGGTTCGTCCTGCACCGCAGAGCTCATCCAGGACGATCCCGGCGGCCTGTGCAAAGCCTTGAATCTGCCAGTGCCCGTGGTTGCGCTGGAACTTCCGTCTTACCAGCGCAAAGAGAACTGGGGTGCTTCCGAAACCTTTTACCAGTTGGTGCGCCATCTTTCCAAGCCTTCGCAGCTGAGCGCAGCGCAGAAAGAGGGACGCAAGCCCCTGTGCAATATCCTGGGCCCCAGTGCTCTGGGCTTCCGCCACCGTGACGATGTCGCCGAAATCCGCAAGCTGCTCACCGACATGGGCGTTGACATCAACGTCGTAGCCCCCCAGAGCGCAACACCAGCGGATCTGGCGCGCTTGGCCGATGCCGATTTCAATGTGGTGCTTTACCCGGAAATTGCCAAGCTCAGCGCACAGTGGCTGGAGCGCGCCTATGGCCAACCCTTTACCAAGACCATTCCCATTGGCGTTGGCGCCACGCGCGCATTTGTGCGTGAAGTCGCCGCGCTGGCGGGCATGGACCCGGCTGCCTCGGTGGACCAGGTCGTGTCCCGCGCCAATTGGTACGCCCGTTCCGTGGACTCCACGTACCTCACCGGCAAGCGCGTCTTTGTGTTCGGTGATGCGACGCATGCGGTTGCGGCAGCCAAAGTCGCCGCTGAGGAAATGGGCTTTGCAGTCGTCGGCATTGGCACCTACAGCCGTGAATTTGCGCGGGAAGTCCGCGACGCGGCCAAGCTCTACGGCATCGAAGCTTTGATCAGCGACGACTATCTGGAAATAGAGGCCCGGATTTCCGAGCTGCAACCTGAACTGGTGCTTGGAACACAAATGGAGCGGCATATTGCCAAGCGCCTGGGCGTGCCATGCGCCGTGATTTCCGCGCCGGTTCACGTGCAGGATTTTCCGGCACGCTACTCGCCGCAAATGGGCTTCGAAGGCGCCAACGTGCTTTTTGACACCTGGGTTCATCCGCTGATGATGGGACTCGAAGAGCACCTCATCGGCATGTTCCGTGGCGATGCCGAGTTCCATGAAGACGCGGCGCCGTCCCATTTGGGCGGTGCAGCGCGAGCGCAATCTTCGAACCCACAGCAGCCCTCTTTAGCCCCCGCCACAGACCTTCAATCCACGGTGTCGGTGCCTGCCACAACACCCGTTGCCCCGGTTGAATCAAGCCCCGCGGGTGGCATCTGCTCGTGGGACGCACCCGCCGAGAAAGAACTCAAAAAAATACCGTTCTTCGTGCGCGGCAAGGCCAAGCGAAATACCGAGCGCTACGCCTGCGAGCATGGCCTGTCGACGATTACGGTGGAGACACTTTATGACGCTAAAGCTTACTTCTCACGGTAAGGCAGCAGTGCCCCGTAACACCACCCCGATCAGGGTGGTGATAGTGACCATGGACACGCATCTGGCGAGTTCGGTCAATCGGGCCATGCCGGTCTTGGCGCGTGAGTTCCCGGGTCTTTCGCTGGGTTTTCATGCGGCATCGGAATATGCAGGCAATGAGGTGCTGATCGCACGGTGCAAAAAAGATATCGCAGAAGCGGATATCGTGGTTGCAGGCATGTTGTTTCTGGAAGACCACTTCCTGCCCATTCTGGAAGAACTGCGTCAGCGCCGCATGCACTGCGACGCCATGATTTGCATGGCGAGCGCCACCGAAGTTACACAGCTCACCCGCATAGGGCAATTTGACATGGGCAAGCCCGCCAGCGGCCCCATGGCCTTGCTCAAAAAGCTGCGGGGCAGCAAAGAGAAGGCGTCC
This sequence comes from uncultured beta proteobacterium, assembly GCA_903914985.1. GTDB lineage: Bacteria > Pseudomonadota > Gammaproteobacteria > Burkholderiales > Burkholderiaceae_C > Allorhodoferax. The sequence goes on from CAIWRE010000182.1 coordinate 8,893, forward strand.
ACTGGTGGCGCCGCACAAATGAAAATGCTGCGGCGGATTCCGCAAATGCTGCGCTTCATTCCGGGCACAGCACAAGATGTGCGCTCCTATTTTTTGACGCTTCAATACTGGCTTGGCGGCTCGGATGACAACGTGCTCAATCTGGTGCGCCACGTCATCGACCGGGGCGCAGAGGGTCCGCGCAAAGCCTTGCGTGGCAGCGTCAAAGTGGCTGCGCCAGTGGACTACCCGGAAGTGGGCGTCTACCACCCGCGGATGGCCGGGCGCTTTAGCGAAAACCCGCAAGACCTTCCGCTCCCGGCAGGCGGGGCAGCGAATGGCACGGTTGGCATATTGTTGCTGCGCTCCTACCTGCTATCGGGCAATGCCGGTCACTACGACGGCGTGATTGCAGCGCTGGAAGCGCGTGGTCTGCGCGTGATTCCCGTCTTTGCCGCAGGCTTGGATTCACGTCCCGCAATCGACAGCTTCTTCATGAAAAAGGGCCAGGTCTGCGTGGATGCTGTGGTCTCGCTGACCGGTTTTTCATTGGTCGGTGGCCCGGCCTACAACGATGCGAAAGCGGCAGAAGAGGTTTTGGCCAGACTCGACGTCCCCTACGTCGCAGCCCACCCGGTTGAGTTCCAAACACTGGACCAGTGGGGCGGATCAGATCGCGGACTTCTGCCGGTGGAAAACACCATCATGGTGGCGATTCCTGAGCTGGACGGTTCTACCAGCCCCATCGTTTTTGGTGGACGCCCCGGAGCCGCTGGCGTCACCTGCGCGGGTTGCCACCACGCCTGCACCTTCGGGCCCAGCACCAACGCGCAGGACATGCACTCCTGCCCCGAGCGCGCGCTGATGCTCGCCGCGCGCGTGAGCAAGATGGTGGCACTCAAGCGCAGCCAACGCCAAGAGCGCAAAGTTGCCATCGTCTTATTCAATTTTCCGCCCAATGCCGGCAATATTGGCACCGCTGCCTTCCTGTCCGTATTTGAATCGTTGTGGCATACGCTCACGGCGATGAAGGCCCAGGGCTACTGTGTTGAAGTGCCCGCGTCGGTAGACGCATTGCGCGATTCACTACTGCAAGGCAATGCCATGCAATACGGTGCAGACGCCAATGTTCATACGCTCATCAGCGCCGACGAGCATGTCAAACGCGAGCGCTGGCTCAAGGAAATCGAAGCGCAATGGGGCCCCGCCCCGGGCCGCCAGCTGAGCAACGGAAGCTCGATATTCGTGCTGGGAAAGCAATTCGGCAACGTACTCGTCAGCGTACAGCCTTCGTTTGGCTACGAAGGCGATCCCATGCGTTTGCTGTTTGAAAAAGGCTTGGCGCCTACCCATGCATTTTCCGCCTTTTATCGCTACCTCAGAGAAGATTTTCAAGCGCATGCGGTGCTGCATTTCGGCACCCACGGCGCACTTGAATTTATGCCCGGCAAACAAACCGGCATGAGTGGCACCTGCTGGCCGGACCGCTTGATCGACGACCTGCCCAATATCTACCTCTACGCCTCCAACAATCCGTCGGAAGGTGCCATTGCCAAGAGGCGCTCAGGTGCTACGCTGATCAGTTACCTGACGCCGCCGGTCGCTCAAGCCGGCTTGTACAAAGGTTTGAACGACTTGAAGTCGTCGCTGGAGCGTTGGCGTACGCAGGAGAGCGGCAGTAGCGAACGCGGATGCCTGGCCCTTGTGATCCAAGCCCAGGCCGCTGAACTCAATTTGGCAGAGCCTGAGCCGGTCTGGTCTACCGCGATGGGCGATGCGCTCGATCGCCGGATGCTGCGGTTGTCGGAAGATCTCCTGGAGCTGGAATACACATTGGTTCCTTTTGGCCTGCACGTGGCCGGTCGTGCGCCCAGCCCTGAGCAGCAAGTTGACATGCTGTTGGCCATGGCCGAGGCCCACCATGGAGTGCAAGTCGAGCGGGCCGCCGTACACGCGTTGGTACAAGGGCGTACGCCGGAGCAAGCTCTCGCGGCGGCAGGACTGCAAAAATCTCACAGCAGCCTGGAGGTTCTTCGGGCACTGGCGCAGTCCCAGCCGCTCCTGGCGGTCGACAGTGAAGTGCCGGCTCTGCTGCGCGCATTGGACGCCCGCTATATTCGACCGGCTCCTGGCGGCGACATATTGCGCACGTCTGCGGTCTTGCCAACGGGCCGCAATATCCATGGCTTTGACCCTTTCCGCATCCCAAGCGCCATGGCGGTACGTGATGGCAAAGCCCATGCGGACCTTCTCATCGAGCGCCATTGCGCGCAGGGCAACGCCTTACCGGAATCTATTGCGATGGTGCTGTGGGGCAGCGACAACCTGAAAAACGAAGGTGCACCGATCGCACAGGCCTTGGCACTGATGGGCGCTCTGCCGCGGTTTGACAGCTACGGCCGAATTGCCGGCGCCAGCCTGATCCCTTTGGCAGAACTTGGTCGTCCGCGCATTGATGTGGTGATCACGCTGTCGGGCATCTTCCGTGATCTCATGCCATTGCAAATCAAACTATTGGCAGAAGCGGCATTCCTGGCGGCGTCTGCCGACGAACCCCTCGAAATGAACTGGATTCGCAAGCACAGCCTGGCCTACCAGCAAGAACACGGTTGCACTCTGGAGACGGCCGCCCTGCGGGTGTATGGCAACGCCGAAGGGGCTTATGGCTCCAACGTCAATAACCTGGTTGAAAGCAGCCGTTGGGGTGACGAGGGGGAATTGGCCGAAACCTACAAGCGCCGAAAAGGCTTTGCCTACGGCATCACGGGGCGTCCGGTTCAGCATACAGCTCTCCTTCAAACCGCATTGGCCGACGTTCAACTCACATACCAAAACCTAGACTCTGTCGAACTGGGCGTCA
>CAIWRE010000183.1 GCA_903914985.1 uncultured beta proteobacterium
AGTGGCGGCATATGAGCACCGCACGCATCCCTCCCATCCAATGCCTGTTGACCTTTGAGGCGCTGGCGCGTCTGCGCAGCGTGACCCAAGCGTCTGACGAATTGTTCGTTACCCCCAGCGCGGTCAGCCACCGGGTGCGCCAGCTGGAGCAAATTATTGGCACCAAGTTGTTTGGCCGAGCCGACTTTTCGCTGACCACGGAAGGCAGCGAATACCTGGCCCATGTGCGCGAAGGCTTGGCCATCCTTCAAAAGTTTCCGAGCGCCAGTGCGGCACCCGGCAAGCGAAAGCTGCGCCTGGCGGTCACGCCCACCTTTGCCCGCTCGGTCGTGATTCCGCGCCTGCGAGAGTTCACCGATGCCTACCCTGAGATTGACCTGACCTTGCAGGTGTCGATCCCGCTGCTCGACGTGGTGGCGGAGGACGCCGATCTGACGGTGCGCTTCGGGGCCGGACGCTATGCCGACCTGGAGCACGTGTGCCTGACCAAAGATGTGGTCACGCCCATGGCCTCACCCGCATTTGTGCGCGAGCATGGTCCCTTTTTCGTGGCGCAGGATCTGCAGAACATGCCCCTGCTGCGCAGCCCGCTGGAGCCCTGGCGCACCTGGTTTGCCGCCCACCACCTGGACTGGCCGGAGCCGGTGGACGGCTCGCAATTCAACGACATTGGCCTGATGTGCGACGGCGCTGCGGCCGGCATGGGCATTGCCCTGGTGCGCCTGAAGCTGGGTGCGCCGTGGCTGGAGAACGGCGCCTTGGTGCGTCTGGGCAGCAGCGACACCTTTGTCAACAATGTGCCCAGCCCCCACGCCCACTACCTGTGCTGGCGTACCGGCATGATGGACCGGTGGGAGTGCGCAGCATTTGCCGAATGGCTGAAAAAAGTGCTGGCCTGACTCCCGCACGCGGCAAATTCACAGGGCAACGCAAGATTCTTCACGCAGCGCCCTCGCGGCTTCCCGTACAGTCCTTTGCATGAATGCTCCCTTGAACGCCACCGCGGCGCAAATGATGGACCGCGCCGCTCTGCAGCAGAGCATCGTGCAAGCGCTGTCTCAGCACTTGCCCACCCACGCCCTGCTGTACCACGCAGAAGACACCACGCCTTACGAGTGCGACGGCCTGACCGCCTACCGCCAGCGCCCGCTCGTCGTGGCCTTGCCCGAGACCGAGGCACAAGTGCAAGCGGTGCTTCGCAGTTGCCACGCCCTGGGCGTTCCAGTGGTGGCGCGTGGCGCGGGCACCGGTTTGTCCGGTGGCGCCATGCCGCATGCCACCGGTGTGACCTTGTCCTTGGCCAAGTTCAACAAAATTCTGGACGTGGACCCCTACAGCCGCACCGCGCGGGTGCAGTGCGGTGTGCGCAACCTGGCCATCAGCGAGGCTGCTGCGCCTTACGGCCTGTACTACGCGCCCGACCCGTCCAGCCAGATTGCCTGCACCATTGGCGGCAACGTGGCGGAGAACTCCGGCGGCGTGCACTGCCTGAAATACGGGCTGACGCTGCACAACGTGTTGCAAGTGCGCGGCCTGACGGTAGAGGGCGAGCCCATCACCTTTGGCGCGCAGGCACTGGACGCTCCAGGCTACGACTTGATGAGTGTGGTGGTCGGCAGCGAAGGCATGTTGGCCGTGACCCTGGAAGTGCTGGTCAAGCTGGTGCCCAAGCCGCAATTGGCGCGCTGCATCATGGCCAGCTTTGACGATGTACGCAAAGCCGGTGAGGCGGTGGCCGCAGTGATTGCCGCCGGCATCATCCCCGCAGGTTTGGAAATGATGGACAAGCCCATGACGGCGGCAGTCGAAGACTTTGTGCACGCGGGCTATGACCTGAATGCCGAGGCTATTCTGCTGTGTGAGAGCGACGGCACGCCGGAAGAGGTGGAAGAGGAGATAGGCCGCATGAGCGCGGTACTGCGCGAATATGGCGCCACGGCCATTGCAGTGAGCCAAAGCGAGGCCGAACGCCTGCGGTTTTGGAGCGGGCGCAAAAACGCCTTTCCGGCCAGCGGCCGCATCAGCCCCGACTACATGTGCATGGACAGCACCATTCCCCGCAAGCGCCTGGCCGATATTTTGTTGGCCATCTCGGAAATGGAAAAAAAGTACCAGCTGCGCTGTGCCAACGTATTCCATGCCGGCGACGGCAACTTGCACCCGCTGATCTTGTTTGATGCAAACGACCCGGACCAGCTGCGCCGCTGCGAACTGTTTGGCGCCGACATTCTGGAAACCAGTGTGGCCATGGGCGGCACGGTGACGGGCGAGCACGGCGTGGGTGTTGAAAAGCTCAACAGCATGTGTGTGCAGTTCTCACCGCAAGAAACGGCTCAGATGTTTGCCGTCAAACGCGCCTTTGACCCGCAGGAAATGCTGAACCCCGGCAAAGTGATTCCCACGCTGCAACGGTGTGCCGAATACGGCAAGATGCTGGTGCGCGGCGGGCAGATTAAGCATCCGGATTTGCCCCGGTTCTGAGGGCTGCGTGGCGAGCCGTGGCTTGAAGCTTTACGGTTTACGGTTTACTTTAAGCCAATAAATAGGATCAGCAAGAACACAATCAGGAGGATTGCAAGCCCGCCAAACCCTGATTTTTCGTTGTCGCCATTTACTTTTGGTCGCGCCCAGGACGAGCGCAATTTGCGAGCCCTTGCAATGGCACTTTGCGCAATGGTTTGAATGAACATGGTTGCGGCTCCTGGTGTTAAGCCAAGTCATTGTAGGAACGCTGAAGATCACACAGTTGTCAAAAGGTCTTCAGTTATCGCTGACTAAAATCAAAATAATGCAGCCCCATATTCGCAAGCACTGGCCCGTATTTTTGCCAATCGCATTAGCGGGTGTATTGGTGGGTGTATTCAATTTCCAGGATTTCTATTTCAAAGAAGTCATCCTGGCGATCCTATTGTTGTCCGCAATTATTGCCAGCGTCCATCACGCGGAAATTGTTGCGCACAGGTTAGGAGAGCCTTATGGCACGCTGATTTTGGCCTTGGCTGTCACGGTGATTGAGACGGCACTTATATTGGCGGTATTGCTGACGGTCAAACCACCCAATGCCCTATTGGTACGCGATACCGTTTATGCGGCAGTCATGATCGCCTGCAATGGCGTGGTCGGTGTTTGCTTGCTGTTAGGTGGCATTCGCCACAAAGAACAATTTTTCCGTATTGAAGGCACGGGCCCCGGCTTTGCCGCATTGGCCACGATGTGTGTCTTGGTATTGGTATTGCCGGTCTATACCACCAGCTCACCCGAGGGAACCTATACCGATTCGCAGCTGGTTTTTGTGGCCATGTCCTCGCTGAGTCTTTGGCTTGTCTTTGTATTCATTCAAACGATTCGTCACCGCGATTATTTTCTTCCGGGTGAATCGGTGTCAGACGAAACGGTGCATGCCAGCCCGCCTTCCAAATTCACTGCCGGTCTGAGCTTTGTTCTTCTATTTGTTTCACTGGCCTGTGTCATCGGGGCGGCGAAATTGTTATCGCCTTCGATCAATTTGCTGGTCGAAGCTGCACATGCGCCTCAAGCGCTTTCAGGAATTGTGATTGCGGCCATTGTGTTACTGCCCGAAGCCTGGGCGGCCGCGCGTGCCGCCAGCGCCAACCGCTTGCAAACCAGCATGAACCTCACCATCGGGTCGGCCATGGCCAGCATTGGCCTGACCATCCCTATTGTGGTCGCGGCCTGTGTCGCATTTCACCTTCCATTGACATTGGGGCTGGAGCCCAAAGAAGTGACCCTTCTGATGCTTACCTTCCTCATTGGCTCCATCACGCTGGGCTCAGGGCGAACCAATGTCATGCAGGGTGCGATCCACCTCGTGTTGTTTGCGAGCTTCCTGTTTTTGACTCTGGTGCCTTGAGTCCCATATTGCGCAGGCGACAGCGTCTTTGTCGTTCATTAGCGCTCTTGGGGGGCTGTACCATGGCAATCCTTTCGCTGTAACCACCCGACTTGTATCCATGGCCCAACATAACTTGTTCGCCGCCCTGCGCGCGGCCTTTCCCAAAGACTTAGACAGCACTGCGGTTGAAACCGAAAGCGGCTTGCTCTACTCCTGGCGCGACCTGGACCGGGCCACGGCCATGGTGGCCAATTTGCTGGTGTCGCTGGACTTGCCCGCCGGCAGCCGCATTGCGGCCCATACCGAAAAATCGGTCGAGGCCATGGTCTTGTACCTG
>CAIWRE010000184.1 GCA_903914985.1 uncultured beta proteobacterium
CCGCTTTCTTCGCAGGTTTCGATCAAACCGATGATGCGCGGATGCCCCACATTTTGGGATTGAAGGGCCTGAATCGCGGCAATGGCGGCGTAAGCGGCGTAACCGTCATCGGCACCGCCGCGGCCATAGAGCTTGCCGTCCTGGTACTTGGGTGTCCAGGGCCCCAGGTCGCTGCGCCAGCCTGAAAACTCGGGTTGCTTGTCCAGGTGGCCGTACATCAACACGGTTTGCGCGCTCACGGTGTCACTGGCGCTGCGAGTGGCGGCCACTTCAAACAAGAGGACTGGTGTGCGGCCAGGCAGTCGCACGACCTCGAGCGTCAAGCCCGCCACTCTTTGCGCCTCGATCCACTGCGCCGTGTTGCGCACCACGGTTTCAAGGTAGCCATGGACCGCCCAGTCCGCGTCAAATGCAGGGGATTTGGCAGGGATGGCGATGTAATCGCTGAGGCGCGCGACGATGTCGCTGTCCCAAGACTGGCTCACCTGATGCAGAACCTGGGTGGTGTCGAGAGCGGTGTCGGGCAGGCGGGCGGTCATGGGCGGTCTCCTTGAGCAAGGCGCAGGCGTCGGTCGCTGCGCAGCGCGCCATGATGCCACGCTTGGCGCTATCCTCCCCGCATCTTTCTGTGTCACGGGGTCGTCCTATGCAATCATTGTCCGCTTCCTCATTGGAGCCACGCACGCTGAAGGTGCTCGCCTTTGACATCTTTGGCACCGTTGTGGACTGGCACGGCAGCATTGCGCGCGAAATGCGAGAGCGCTATCCCCAGGTCGATGCCGACGGCTTCGCGCTGGCTTGGCGCGAGGGGTACGCACCGGCCATGGCGCGGGTGATGTCCGGAGAATTGCCGTGGACCTTGATTGACGACTTGCACCGGCAGATTCTGGACGGCCTGGTGGCCGACTTTGGCTTGTCGCATCTGGGGCAGGACGAACGCGCGCACCTCAACCGCATTTGGCATCGCCTCTCGCCTTGGCCCGATGTGGCGCAAGGGCTCACACGCCTTAAGCAGCACTACCTGGTCTGTACCTTGTCCAACGGCAACCTCAATTTGCTCACGCGTCTGTCTAAGCAAGCCGGACTCCCCTGGGACTGCATCTTGAGTGCAGAGACCTTTCATGCTTACAAACCTGACCCGCGCACCTATGGCGGTGTGGCACGTGTGTTTGACGTCGCCCCCGAGCAAGTGATGCTGGTTGCCGCCCACCACGATGACCTGGCAGGTGCAAGGGCCTGTGGTTTACAAACGGCCTATGTTGAACGTCCTCTGGAATGTGGCGCTTTGCACCCCAAAGACGTGCAAGCCGATCCGGCCAACGACATGCATGTGCGCGACCTGCTGGACCTGGCAGACCAACTCGGCTGCTGAAAACGAAGTCAGCGCGCCAATTTGTAGACCGAAGTACCAGCCCGCCAGTTGGGCATAAAGCGCACGGTCTTGCCGTCTTGCAGTCCAAAGCTGTCAACGACTTTCAGGCCTGCGCGCTGCGCCAGCTGCCCTAAGTCAGCGTGGGTGCCTACGCGGATATTGGGCGTGTCGTACCACTGGTAGGGCAGACGCTTGGTCACAGGCATGCGGCCTTGCAGCACGCTCAGGCGGTTCGGCCAGTGCGCGAAGTTGGGGAAGGCCACGATGCCGATGCGCCCCACGCGTGCGGTTTCGCGCAGCATCACCTCGGCATTGCGCAGGTGCTGCAATGTGTCAATCTGCAGCACCACGTCAAACGAGGCATCGTCAAACAGTGCGAGGCCTTCGTCCAAATTGAGTTGGATCACGTTGACGCCGCGTTGCACGCAGGCCAGCACATTGGCATCGTCAATTTCTACGCCGTAGCCACTGCAACCCCGCGTGGCTTGCAGGTGCGCCAGCATGGCGCCGTCGCCGCAGCCCAGGTCCAGCACGCGCGAGCCGCGCGGCACGAGCTGCGCCAGGGCGTGTTGGATGCTCTGGTCGCTCATACCCCCACCTCCTGCGCCATGTTGTTGAAATACGCCCGCACCACGCTGTGGTAGCGCGGGTCGTCCAGCAAAAAGGCGTCATGTCCATGCGGTGCGTCGATTTCGGCGTAGCTGACATCGCGCTGGTTGTCGAGCAGGGCCTTGACGATCTCCCGGCTGCGTGCCGGTGCGAACCGCCAATCGGTGACGAAACTCACCAGCAAGAATTTGGCTTGCGCTTGCGCCAGCGCGCGTGTCAGGCTGCCGCCATGGGCGCGAGCGGGGTCGAAATAGTCCAGCGCACGGGTGATCAGAAGGTAGGTGTTGGCGTCAAAGTAGTCAGCAAATTTGTCGCCCTGGTAG
>CAIWRE010000185.1 GCA_903914985.1 uncultured beta proteobacterium
CCGACATGAGTGAGAGTGCCACAAAGTGCAGAAACAATGTGACCAGCTCAGGCCAGCCCCACGGACTCATGGCTTGGGCTCCTGTGCTTGTTCCATGAGACAAAAATAGGCCCAAAACGTAGCGGGCAGGCCCAGCCCTAACAGCGCCGCAATGAGTGGAACACGAAGCATGGCGATGGCGATAAACGTGGCGATGCCCAAGGCCGTACAAGCGGTGACGCCCATGGCATTGGTCCGCAAGGCCGCGACGAGTTTGAAGCCCGTGCCCGCGATCAGACCAGCAGACACAGCGCTCATGCCCCGAAGTGCTCCTTGCACCATGCCATCGTCTGCGACCCCCGCAAGGGCCAATGTGAGCGCCAGCACAACGGCCAGTGGAAACGCCAGCATGCCCGCTAAAGCGGCCAATGCGCCGCGCCAGCCGAAGTAGCGGTCACCCACGATGAGTGACAAGTTCACCACGTTGGCGCCCGGCATGATTTGGGCCACCGCCCAATCTTCGACGAACTCTTCAGGTGTGAGCCACTGCCTTTTGTCGACAAGCTCGCGTTGCACCACGGCCAGCACGCCGCCAAAGCCCTGTAATGCCAGCCAGGTAAATGCCCAAAACAGCCCGCCTACCGACGCCGGGCCAGGCCTTACCGGTAGCGTCATCGTGCTGGGATCAGGCGGGATTACACTGCAAGGTGCGACGCGCAGGCTCCACGACGGCCTTTTCTGCTTGGTAGTCGGATGTCAGCACCCGCATCAGCAAAAAGCCGGTGCTCGAGGGGCTCACCACCACCTCAGCGCTGGGCGGCGGCGACTTCTGTTGCGGGTCGCCCCCCGCTGCGGCCAGCCAAAGGTCCACCGGTCGGCCCTGGGCCTGTCGGTCATTGCGCACGAAGAAGTTGTCGCTGTTGGCGGCGTACAAGGCAATCGACCAGTAGTTTTTAAGCTGCGGTGCCGCCTGCACATGCACAGGCCCTTGCCGCAAATCGTAGGCACAGACCGAGTACAGCATGTCCGGGCTGGGCATCACCACGGAGCGCGACTTGGCGGTTACAGCATCGGGAAACGCTGCCTGGTTGTGCATATTCATATTCTGGGCCACCGGCCCGTGCATCAATATTTGCATGATGACCCGTGGCGCCGCCCATATGGTCAGCAGGTGCGCAAGGATCACTGTGACGAGGAGGGTGAGTACGCGGTAAAACCAGAGCCGCTGGTGTTCGCTGAAGTTTTTCATGCGCAGTCCCCGATTTTTTGCACCGACGGTGCCGTCAAGGACTGCGGTGCAGCCTGCAGGGCGGGGTCGGGGTTGTAAAGGCGAAGCGTCAGCACGACGGGTCGCTGGCCGGGCGTGGGCAGCCAGTAAGTCCCCATTTGTTCGTTCGGGCCAATGGTCAGTGCGAATGCACCTGACGCGTCGAGTTTTGCGGTGCTGCCGTTCAAGCTGTAGTGCGCATTGGGCGCGTCAAACAAAAACAGGTCCTCGGCATAGGCGGTAATGCTCCACCAGCGGGCCTGGGGCGGCACGCCGCTGATGCGGTAATTGCACTGCGAGCGCAAGGCATGGCCCGCATCGTCGCGGGTGGCAACGAAATACATGGTTTCATCGCGCCCCAAAGCCAGCAATGCGTTTACGGCGATGGTGGCGCGGGTGTACATACCCGCATCCTGGCTACCGGCCTGCAGATTGGTGTGCCACACGCCTACCTCGACAGAGGGGTTGAGCCATGGGGCTTTTTTCAGCACCGCGACGGCAGAGCCCATGCCAATCAATACCGCACCCACATACAGCAGGGCGCCGATCGCAATGCGTTTGGCGCGCACGCTCCAATGGTTTGCTGTGCTCATGGTGCGGTGTGCTCCGAATGGGCTTGGCGGGCCGCACGGGCCAGAGGCATCCAGTGCAGCAAACCAAACAGCAAGGACAACACAATGCTTTTCGCCAGCGAGCCGGAATAGGTCTTGACGTATTTGAAAGCCAGCGCGCACTCCACGACGTGGATGCCCAGCAGCACCAAGGCAAGTCTCTGAATCACCGGCCCGGCCTCCATCGGCAAGGTCACGAAAACGCTGGCCAACGCTAAAAGGTAGGTGAGGCTCAAAAGCGCTCGGGTCAAGGTATTGATCATGGGTTGAGTGCCAGTTACAAGGTGTGGTGAGCGTAAGGCATGCGCCTTACATCAGGCGTTTTTTGTCGATAGTGCTGGAGTTCGCCGGTAGGCTGAACAGCATGCCGTCCTCGCCTACGGTGATGGGGCCCGAGAAATTCTTGGCCGCGTCGCCTACAAAGGCCGGGTAGGCAAAACGAATGGGCAAAGGTGGCACGATGTGGTTGAAGACCAGCTGCTTGACCTTGGCTTCCTGCGCTTGGGCGGCAGCTTGTTCCGGCGTGGTGTGGTAAGTCAGGATGTCACGCATCACATGCGCCAGATTCCCCATGTTCTTGATGTCGAACTCGTTCTCCAGCACCTTCACCAGTTTGGGTTGAAGCGCCTCGTGGACCAGCAAGTCGGCACCCTGGGCTGTCGCGACCAGCGAGGGGGTCGAGGTTGTATCGCCACTGATGACCACCGAGCGGCCCTGGTAGTCAAAGCGGTAGCCTACTGCAGGCTCCACAGGGGAATGGTTCACCCGGAAGGCGGTGATTTTCAGGCCCCTGTCGTCCAGCACCACCACCGTGTCGCCCTGGCCCGCGGCGGGCAGCGCAAACGGCATGCCTTTGCCACCGCTGCCGCCGGATGGCATGATTTTTTCGGTGTGATGGGAAACGCGGTAGCCATAGTCGAGTACATAGGCGGCCCGGAATCCGTCTACGACTTTTTCCACACCGGTGGGGCCATAAACGGGCAAGGGCGTTATGGCGGTCCCCAGGCCCCAGTGTTGCAGCATGAAGGGTCCGATCCCGTCGATGTGGTCGGAATGGAAATGGGTGAGCAGCATCGCCTCCATCTTGCCCAGCGGAAGCCCCATGTAGCCCATATTGCGTGCGGCGCCTTCACCAGCATCCACTACAAATAAACGGTCGCCCGCAATGACTGCCGTGCAGGGTCCTGCGCGGGTGGGGTCCGGAAAGGGTGAGCCGGTGCCGCACAGCGCCACATGCAGCCCATCGGGCAGGGTGGGGATGATGTTGCGCCCGACATTGGCATGCGCTACGCGCTGCAGCAATGCGGTGCCGGCTTCTTTTTGAAACAGCCACAGCAAGGCCGCGACG
>CAIWRE010000186.1 GCA_903914985.1 uncultured beta proteobacterium
ACCGTCAGGGCCTGTTGCGCGACATTTCCGAGGTCTTCACCAAAGAAAAAATGAACGTGATCGGCGTTCAAACCCAGTCGGTGCGGGGCATCGCCTGGATGACATTTACCGTGGAGGTGGCGGACGCAGGTCGGCTCGGACGGGTGCTGCGCAGTGTGGGCGAGCTCGGCGGGGTGCGAACTGCACGCCGCCGCTAAGCTGCCGCGAGAAAGAAGTCCTGGGACGAACGGGTGATCAGTATTTTCTCCGGTGCCACGGCCGGTGAAATCACGTAGCCCTGCGCATAGTCCACGCCCAGGTCTTTCAGGGTCTGTAGCGTGTGGAGGTCTTCGACCCATTCGGCGACCACCTGCATGTCCAAACTTTTGGCCAGGCTCACGATGCTTTTGACAATCGCCCGGTCCGCGGAATGCTGATTGATATCCACGATCAAGCTGCCGTCGATTTTCAAGACATCGGCCCGTATGTTTTTGAGCTGCGAGAACGAGGTGTAGCCCACACCGAAGTCGTCCAGTGCCACCTTGGCCCCCAGGCTGCGCACCTTTTTGACAAATCGGCATGTGTTGTTGATGTCCTGCAGCGCAACGGTTTCGGTAATCTCCAGACACAACATATTGGCAACTGCCGGATTGCCTTCCAATATCCTGTAAGCCTCTTGCAGAAAGTATTCGTCGTTGAGCGATGCGCCGCTGAGATTGACGCAGACACATTGCGTTTTCGGCAACTGTGTGCGGTGGCTGCTTAACCAGTTCAGCGTGGTTTGCAAAACCCAGAGATCAATTTTTCCCATGTGGCCGCTAGCTTGTGCCGCGGCGATCAGGCGTTCGATCGGGACGGTGCTGGCCTGCGCTATTTGCATGCGCAAGAGCACTTCGAAGTTCAACGAGGCCAGAGGCTCGTTGAGTTCCAACACCGGTTGCATTGCCAGGTGCATGCCCGAAAACGGCGCATCGCCTGCGAATTGCGTCAGCAGTGCACGGTGCACGCCATGCGAAAGGTAGGCAGGCGAATTGCGTGGATAGACGATCAGCCCTGCAGACTGCGCACTCTTGGCCTCCCGGCAGGCCCGATCGGCGGTCGAAATAGCGTGTTTAAGGGGAAGTTGCGGATCCACATCGATCAAACCAATGGAACAGCGCACAGTGAACGCACTTGCCGCCGATCGAAAAGGTTGACCGCCGACCACATCCATGAGCCGTCGGCATATCCCGGAGACAGCCGGCATTGGCAGATCCGGAAACACCAGCACAAATTGATCTCCACCCACTCTTCCTATGGCCGCCTGCCGTGGCAGGCAGTCTTGGATCCGTGCACATACTTCCTGCAAGACCGTGTCACCGGCCCGGTGCCCGTAAAGGTCGTTGATCAGCTTGAAACGATCAAGGTCCAGGTAGGCGAGTGACAGCGGCCTGTGCTTTGAAACATGGGCCATGGCCGATGCAAGCACGCCTTCGATTCCGTGGCGGCTCATTACGCGGGTCAATGGGTCATGGTTGGCCAGGTAATACAACTCCTCCAGCGCTTTGGATTTTTCAGTGATGTCCTGCAGGCTTCCCAGGATGGTGTCCTGGATGCGAGTCGCGTGCACCAAGTAACGCCGTGGCGCGTCGCCGAGCGCGCTTGGCCTGGCAAGAAACTCAATTTCAGTGTCACTGTCGGATGCAACGATGCGACGTTCTTCGCGGGGTTTGCGATGGAGTCCCGGCGGGTTGATGCCCGCCCGGCGATCAAAGGGGGGTAAAAACAAGTGTTTTTGCAAACGCGTCCACGAACCCGGTTCGAAGTGGGTGTCCCACTGCCCGCAGGCCTGGGTTGATTCGGCGCCGAGCATCTCCATCAGAGCGGGATTGGCCTTCAGGAAGCGGCCGCTCAAATCCAATGAAAAAAGTCCGATGGGCATCGCTTGCACGGCTTGGGCCGTTTGAGCTTGCAGATGCGTCAATGTCAGACTTTTCTGGCGCAGATTTTCGGCAATGGCAAAAGCCACAGTCACGCTGGAAACAATGGCTGCGGTGATGCTGTTCACGCTGCTGGTGATCAGCGTATCGCCGAAGGGCAGGGAAACCAGTTCGGAAAGCGCAGACAGCACCACCAACAGCACGCTACAGCCAAACCAGAGCGCCGCGCGGGGGCGTTTGCCCGCCATGCTGCTGGCGAATACAAAAATAATGGACACGATGGTCCCTGCGGTGCAGGCCCACACCGCCGGTATGAATATCGCTGCAGGCGTCAAGACGGCACATGCCAACACCACCACGCAACTCCACCGGGCCCATCGCCTGAGCCACTTGGCATCGGTGTTTTTGATCTCCTGGTCAAAAATGGCGCCGAAAAGTGAAAAAGTGGCCAGGTAATAACTGGCTACCGTGGCCTGGCGCAAATGCTCCTGCCAAGCCAGTGGAAGCAGGCGTCCCAGCCACTGTGTGTCCGATCCCAGGGAAATTTCGGCAAAGCGCAGATTCAACGCCAGCCAGACCGCGAACAGCAGATACAGGCTGCTGCGGTTGACGGCGGCAAACAACAACACCAGCAGGCACAGCACCGCCATGGCGCCATCCAGAATTCCTGACTTGCGTTCAAAATTCCGGCTTGCTATTTGGTAGTTTTCCGGAGTCCAAAGAGCGACTGCAATCCGGTTGGGAACCAAGGGGTGTAGTCGACAAACCATGTGCAGTGCACTGTCTCGGGCCGGTAAGTTCAGAGCCAGACCCGTCATCCCGGGGTGAAGCGCACCAGCGAAGGTCGATCCAATCAAGCTTCCGATCATTGACTGGTCCGCCATGTCCCAGCAAGTCAACTCACGCACGTGCACCGATGCAAAGGCAATCACCATGGGTTGACGCGCCGCGACCTCATCAATGGTGGTGGAGAGCCAAAATGGCTGTTCGGAGAGTTGTGTGTCGAGATTGCGAACCAGAGGCTGGGAGTCCAACTTTGCCCTCATGGCGGCGATGTCTTTGCTTGCCGTTGTGTCCTCCAGTACCTGCAAGGGCAGGGGCGGCGGTACGACAGGCACGAGGCGCGCTGGCCAATATTGCAGCGCTACCCATGAAAGTGCAGCGATGAACAGCGGCAGGGCATAGATTGAAAACCGGTAAACCCCGATGCCGATGGAGCGCTCAATACGCCGTAA
>CAIWRE010000187.1 GCA_903914985.1 uncultured beta proteobacterium
AGGTGCCATGGCAATAGCCATGAGCCCAAACGTCCACAGCAAACTCGGCGTGACCCCCAGCATTCCTACTACCACGCCCATCAGGAGCAATGTGCCCCGGTTTGCCTCAAGCACTGCACGCCGCTCTGGCGCATCGGCGTGGTCGGCCAGCGCATCAAACGCCATCACACGAGCGGTCAGCCAAGCCCAAATCAGCGGCGGTAGCACCAGTACCAAGGGCGGAACAATCCACATGGGTGAAGTCACGACCACGGCCACCAGTGCCATCACACTGGAGCCCAGCGCCCACGCCACGCTGGCGCCGAACGACGCTCCGTGATGTTGCGCCAAATCTGGAAATCGCCGCTGTGCGACCAGGCGCACAAGGGCCGGCGTCATCAAGGTCGATACGGCCAGCAAAGTGGCGACGACCAATACGGGGGTCACTGCCACAATCAGAAGCAAGTGAGACACCATGCTGACGGCTGCGTGAAGGCCCACCGCGTTCAGCCAGGCACGCACGGTTTGGATCACCACCGTGGAGTCCAAGAAAAGCTCCAAAGCCGTGACAGCGCCTTGCCAAAAAAAATAGGTTCCCGCGGCACTGATTGCCATGAGGAGCAGCACAGGCAACAACGAGAGCCAGATCACCCGCGGGTGCAGACAGTAGGCCGCCGCTCGCCAAAACGACGAGAGCATGCGGGTCATGGGTGCATCCACAAGCGCCGCAGTCCCAACCATTGTTGCGACCAGAAGCCGCGACCATAGTCCACGCCCTCTTCCACCTGATTGCGCACCCCGGTGGGTTCGAACCGGTGACGGAAATCCGCGGTACCAAACAGCATGTCCCACCACGGCAGCAACACACCGAAATTGTGGCCTCCAAGCACGGTGGCGCCAGTAGAACCTTGTTCTGTTTCGTGGCCTACGCCAATGCCGTGGTGCAAACGATGAAAGCGGGGGCTCACCCACAGTCGCTCACCGACAGCGCCAAACCACACCCGCAAATTGGCATGCTGAAAACTCTCGCTAAGCTGCATGAAAGCCACAATCGCCACAAACTGCCCCGGTGCTACGCCGATGGCGAGCGCGACCAGGACAAAGAACAAATCCTTGATCAGGTCGTCCAGCAGGTGGTTGCGGTTGTCGCTCCATTTGGTCATTTGACGCTGCGCGTGGTGCAAAGCGTGCAGCTGCCACCACCACTCCCATTGGTGTTGCGCGCGGTGAAACCAGTAGTTCAAAAAGTCGAAGACGACCAGATACAGCACCAGACTGACCCAAGGTTGGTCCGTCATTCCGGGCCACAAGTCGTCAAGTTGAAGGGTGGTGAAGCCGTGCGAGCGCAGCACACCGATGGCACCGTCCACCCAAGGCGCCAAGCTGAAAAAAACCACCAACCGGAATAGGCCCAAGCGGTGAATAAGCGTGTAGATCACATCCGTCCGAACGGTCGCCGGGTCTGTCACAGGTTCCACCGGGCGCCAGCGCTCCAAGGGCCCGATAATGAAAACGATAACCACGAGCTGTAGCAGTCCCACCAAAAACCAGCCGGTTCCTTCGTAGCCGTCTTCCAAAAAACCAGCCAAGCCGAGCACAAACATGGCGGGCTGAATCGCTGTCTGAAATAGCCAGGCCTGTGCGTGGGAGAAGATTTCGCTCAGCGTATCCATGCTTTGGCGTCAGTGCGTGTGCTGTGCAATCCAGGCCTGATAGGCAGGATGGGTGCGCAGGGTCTCGAAGCAAAACCCCTTGGCCTTGAGTCCCACAATCAGTGGTTCCAACACTGCGGGCGCCCAGGCGTCTTTGCGTGACCAAATTCCCAGGTGCGCCATGACAATGTCGCCGCTGCGCAGATCGCGCAAGGCCTTTTGCAGCAAGGCATTGTTGGGGTATTTGTCGCTGGGCAACTCATCGCCCATAAATCCGGCGTCTGCCCATCCAACATGCGCATAACCGCAGGACCGCGCCGCTGCCAAGAGGGCAGGCGAAGTTTTCCCGCCCGGCGCGCGGAACAAGGGCAATGGCGCTTGCTGTGTGATGGCCTGCAAGCGATCGCTGGACTGCTTTACTACGGCACAGTATTGGGTGCCCGTGAGCGTCATCCATTTGCCCGCTGCGCTTCCTGCCGTGGCTTGCATACGGAATTCGGGGGTACTGCCTTTTGCCACATCGGCGCGCCAGTACACGTGGTTAAAGGTATGCGAGGCAAAGGCGTGGCCTTCTTGTGCACGGTCTTTCCACCAGGGGGCCCAATGGTCGCCCAGGCTGCCGTCACCGGTTTTGGTGGGTTCATTGGCTGCAAAAAAGGTGGCTCTTACCTGCTGGCGCGCCAGCACCTCGGCAATGAACGGTGCAACCTCCATGTGACCGGTATCAAACGTGAGGTAGAGGGGTTTGCTGCATTGCGCAGACACTGCAATGGGTGCGCTCAAGACCAAAGCGGCACACCGTGAACCCCAAAATGCCAGCCGCGAACCCAAAGGAGCCATGAACGTACCGCAGCGTCAACGGCCTAACGCGGCGCGTGGTCCAGCGTCCAAACACCGTGGGGCGACTTGCCCACCGCAACCTGGCGCACAACCTTGCGGGTCGTGGTGTCGATCACCGAGAGCTTTTTGATCCAGCGCGACGCCACGTAAATGTAGCGCCCGTCCGCCGACAAATCCATGCAGTCCGGGCCGCCTGGTGCCGGGAACTGGTCCACCACGCTCAGGCTCTGGTAGTCAATCTTGCTAATGGTGTTGGCTACCCGGTTACTCACCAAAACATGGCGTTTGTCACCCATGCTGCGAAAGGCGTGGGCGGCAGCACCGGTAGGAATGGTTTTAATCAGCTTGGGGGCTGCCGCGGAGACGTCGTACACCTCTACGCCGGTTCCTCCGGTCATACCCACCAAAAGGAGTTTGTCGTCGGGTGTTCCGAAAACGTCGGCGGGCAAGGAGCCGGTTTTCACCCGCCACTTGATGGCCTCGGTGGCAAAGTCAATAGCCACCAGCTCATCGCTTTCCTGCATGCTGGCGTAGGCCGTGGTGCTTTTGCTGTCGATCCACACATGGCTCGGGGTTTTGCTGGTGGAAATTCGCTTGGACAGCGTCAAATCGGTGCCATTCCACCGGTACAAGTCCACATGATTCAAGCGGTTGCCCACCGTGACAAGCCATTTCATGTCGGGTGAAAAACGCAGGTGGTAAGGGTCCAAAATGCCGCGCACTGTGCGTTGAACCACCGCAGTTTTGGGGTCGATGAAGGTCAGTGAATCGCCCAAGGCGTTGGCAATGATGAGTGACTTCTCATCCGGCGTCAGGTACATGTGGTGCGGCTCTTTACCGGTGGTGATGCGCTGGGTTTCTTTCCACGTCTGGGTGTCAATCACGCTCACGCTGGCGTCCAGCGAATTGAGCACGAAGAGCGGCGCGGGCGCCTCAGCGGCCAGAAGGCTCGAAGAAATCAGCCAACAGGCAATACAAAGAAATCGGTTCAATGGACTCACAAGCACCTTAAAAGTCAGGGTTTGCGCGATATTCGCACCCTGAGAGTGTAGCGGCGGGGGCCTCTGCAGCCGGCCCCTGGCAGGCCCAATGGTCTGGATTTACAGGCCCGATACCCGCGCCAGATCTGCGGCATCCAGCCAACGCCACTGGCCGGGGGCCAAGCCGGTGGCCAGGGTCAAGCCTCCGATTTGCGAGCGGTGCAGCGCCTCCACCCTGTTGCTGACCGCTGCCACCATGCGTTTGACCTGGTGGTATTTGCCCTCGGTCAGCGTCAGGCGCAAGTGGAACTCCGAGACTGCCTCGCAAGCCGCGGCCCGCACCGGCTGCGGGTCATCGTCCAGCACCACGCCGCCCAGCAGCTTTTGCACTTGGCGCTCGTCGAGTGGATGTTTCACCGTCACCTCGTAGACCTTGGGCACGTGGTGGCGCGGCGAGCTCATGCGGTGAATAAACTTGCCGTCGTCCGTCAACAACAGCATGCCCGTGGTGTCCTGGTCCAGGCGTCCAACCGCTTGCACCCCCTGCACAGCAGCTTTTTGCGGGCGCAGACGCAGCGGCGACGGCAGCAAGGTGTAAATGCTGGGGTAAGTGGACGGCTTCTGGGAGCATTCCGTGCCATTCGGCTTGTTCAGCAGCACATAGGCTTTTTCGAAGTACGGCCACTCCACGCCTTGCACTTTAAAACGCAGACCGGTGGCCTCAAATTCAGCGCCTGCGTCTTTGCAGACCACCCACTCGCCATCGGCACTCTCGCCCGGGACCTGAACCCAACCCTGCTGGATCAGCCCCGCACAGACGCGCCGGGTACCAAAACCTTGGGTGTAAAGAATCTCTTGAAGTTGCATAGGCCAAGTATCGCAGGCCCACCCGTGGGGCAGACCTCAGCCCAGGGCTTGGCTGGCTGCGATGTCGCGCTCAAATTGCGCCATGGCCGCATCGGTCACGGCGTCTTGCGACCAGGCGATCAGGCTGGCTGGCGGCAGCGTGACGGCGGCTGCGCCCATCCCCATCAACCTAGCCAGCACATCAGCTGACTTGACACTGGCAGCAAGCAATTGCGGGCCGGTGTGCGGCGTTTGGGCGGTTTGGGCTGCAATGCAGGCTTGCATGAGCGCCCACACATCGCGCCCACCGTGGCTGCTGTCCGCCGCCAGACGCCCCACATAGGGCGCGACAAAGTCGGCGCGCAGCGATTGCGCCCAGAGAAGCTGCACCGCGTTGGACAGCCCTGTGAGCAAGATGGCCTGATTCATCGCTTGGACAGCAGCAATGCACTCGGTCCAGGTGGGGTGGCAGGGCAGCTTGATCGTCAGACTCACCCGCTCCAGCGTTGCGACGGCCTGCAATTTTTCGACCCAGGCATGGGCCGTCTGGACTTCGTTGTTTGGTAGCTGCACCATGAGTTGCCCCATGCCAGCAGCCCCGGCGGCGCGCACCAAGCGCTCGTAACTCGCCAGATTGACTGGCAAACCCGCCTGGAACACCAGGCTCGGGTTGGTGGTCACGCCGACCACCGGAGGGCATCCGGCGGGCAGCGCCCATTGGGCGGTGTCGGCGCTATCGAGGTAAATGTCCACAGATTCTTTCAGCGGTCACCGGTCGCCACGGGTGACTCTCAGTTCAGGATCACGCCCTTGCAGAACATGGCATTGCCGTAGGCGGTGGCTTCGCCGCTCTGCACAATCAGGCTGGCGCCCTTGATCTTGTCATAAAAGGCGAATCGCTCTACGCCTTCCACCCGCTCGGCGGGCACACCCTCCCGGGCCAGACATTCCACCACCGCCTGTTGGGCTGCCGTTCGGTGACCGGCCTCGGAATGACAAACTTGCATGTACGCAGCGGGTTGTGGCACATCAACCGCCAAGGGGATCACGGACAACACCGCCTTGCTGACGCGCGCCAGGTCGTTGCCCGGCAACCGCACCACGGGCTTGCCGTGGCTCAAAAAGTCGGCGGTGAAATTGGCGTCCACCACGGCCACCCACTCACCATGGCCCATGGCGCTCAGGTACATCAGCAGCTCGGGGGTGAGCAAGGGATCAATTCCTTTCAGCATACGGCGGCCTCTTGTTCTGAAAATTTGGCGGGGTCGATGGCGCCGGTAATCAGGCCCACGATTTCTTCGGGGTTGGTGTCCTTGGTGGGACGGCTGCAAATGATGCGGCCCTGACGGAACACCCAGATGCGGTCCACCAGATCAAAGACCTGGCGCAGGTTGTGGCTGATGATGATCAGCGGCACGCCCTGGGACTTCAGCCCTTTGATAATTTGCTCGACGCGGGCGGTTTCTGCCACGCCCAGGGC
>CAIWRE010000188.1 GCA_903914985.1 uncultured beta proteobacterium
AGGCGCAGGCCTGCTACCAGGTGTCAATCGCGCCACCACGCAACTCGCCCACCCGCCCGGCAGCCAAACCGCGCAGCAGCCAATCCCGGGTGTCGGCGGGGTCGATCACTGCGTCAATTTCCAGGCTGCTGGCCATGGCCATCGCGCTGCCGTTCTCCACTTGCTGGGCCAGCAACTTCGCAAACAAAGCGTCGCGCGCAGCGCCTTCGGCAACGGCTTCGAGCTCCTTCTTAAACCCCAGGCGCACTGCACCCTCTAATCCCATGGCGCCGAATTCAGCGCTGGGCCAAGCCACGGTGCACAAGGGCGCATGAAAGCCGCCCGCGGTCATCGCCATAGCGCCCAGGCCGTAGCCCTTGCGCAGCACCACACTCAAATACGGAACGCGCAAGTGCGCCGCCGCCACAAACATACGGCTCACATGGCGCACTTGCGCCGTGGCCTCGGTGTCCGGCCCCACCATAAAGCCGGGCGTGTCTACCAGACTCACCAGAGGCACACCATGGGCATTGCACAGCTGCATAAAGCGCGCGGCTTTGTCGGCCGCATCGGCGTCAATTGCCCCACCCAAGTGTTGCGGGTTGTTGGCGAGTACACCCACTGCGCGTCCGCCTATGCGCGCTAGCGCCGTGTGAATGCCCACGCCGAAACCGGTGCGCAGCTCCAGTACGCTGCCCTCATCTGTCACGCCGTGCAGCGCGGCGCGGGTGTCATAGACACGCAGGCGGTTTTCAGGCACCACGGCGCGCAAGCTATGAGCGTCTGGTGCATTTACTTCGGCCGCGGTGTCCTTCGTGAAAAAGCCCAGGTAGTGTTTGGCAGCAGCCACGGCCTGTACTTCGTCGTCCACCAGGATGTCGATCACGCCATTGGCGTGTTGCACGTCGCTGGGGCCAATCTGCTCAGGCTTGTAGACGCCCAGGCCGCCGCCTTCAACCATGGCCGGGCCGCCCATGCCGATGTTGCTGGCGCGTGTGGCGATCACCACGTCGCAACAGCCCAGCAAGGCGGCGTTGCCCGCAAAGCATCGGCCCGTCGTAATGCCCACCACCGGCACCTGACCGTTCAGCCGCGCAAAGCTGGCAAATGTGGCCACATGCAGACCTGCCACGATGGGCATGTCCACATCGCCCGGACGGCCCCCGCCGCCTTCGGCAAACAGCACCACAGGCAGCTGGTTTTGCAGCGCTAGGCCCAGCATGCGGTCGGTCTTTTGGTGGTTGCGCATGCCCTGGGTGCCCGCCAGCACGGTGGCGTCGTAGGCCATCACCACGCATGCCGCGCCGTTGATGGTGGCCGTGCCGCACACCATGCCATCAGCCGGGGTGTTGCGCACCAGATCGTCCAAACTTCGGCGCTGGCTTTGGGCCGCCACGGCCAGTGCGCCGTACTCCGAAAAACTGCCCGGGTCGCACAGATCGGCCATGTTTTCGCGCGCAGTGCGCAGGCCCAGCGCGTGGCGTTTGGCCACCGCCTCGGGCCGCTGCGCATCGAGCGTGAAGGCGTGGCGCGCCCGTACCCGGGCCAGGTCGGCGCGCACCGCACGGGGATCTGCGGCGCTGTCACTGGCCCGATGGATTTCGGCATCGCGTTGGGGAACCGGCGTTTCACTGCTGCGCTCCATGACCAGCACGACCTCGTCCTGGGCCACGGATTCGCCCACGGCGAAAAAGCATTCTTTCACCACACCGCTATACGGCGCCAGCACCTCGTGCTCCATCTTCATGGCCTCCAGCACCAGCAGCACCTGGCCGGCCTGCACGGCAAGGCCTGGCTGTACCAGCAGGTGGACGATGTGGGCTTGCAGGGGAGAGCGCAGTTCAATCATGGCGATAGAGCTATGGGTAGTCAGGGGAAACCAAGCGCCGCGCGGGCGGGTGAGGCTTGATCAAAACAGTATAGGGAAGGACTTCCATCGCTCGCGTTATGCTTGTCCTTACGGCGACGCGCCAGTGTCCGCGCGCCAGTTCACCAGACCGATGGCTCTCCCGAAAGAATGTGCGTATGTCCCCCAGCGATTTCTCCCCCCTCATCCAGCTCAGCCGTGGCGGCATGACCGAATGCGTGCACTTTGGCGCGATCGCCGTGGTCAATGCGCGCGACGAGTTGCAAGCCTTTGCGGGCAACCCGCATATGCAAAATTTCACCCGCTCCACGCTCAAGGCACTTCAAGCCCTGCCTTTCATGCAGTCCGGCGGCGCCAAGACCTTTGGCTTCAGCCAGCCGGAGTTGGCCATGCTGTGTGCCAGCCACAACGGTGAAGACATGCATGTGAAAGCAGCCGAGTCCATGCTCGCCAAGGCGGGGCAGGACTACAAGGTTTTACGCTGTGGCTGCCACGTGCCCGGCACCTACATGCTGATGGACAAAACTGCGCCCG
>CAIWRE010000189.1 GCA_903914985.1 uncultured beta proteobacterium
CCATATTGCAGCGGCAAAAGCCCAGGCGACGTGCGTCCCCAAACCCAGCTGGCGCGCCCGGCGATAGGTGCGGGCCCACCACAGCAAAATGGACAAAGTCAGCATAAAACCGACTATGAGCCACCAACCGCCTTGCGCCAGTGGTGGAATGCCCAAACCATACGCTGGAGGCGGCGGTTCTAATGCCAGCCAGAACAACTGACGGATCAGTTGAATGGGGTTCCAATCCACCGACGCCAGCATGTTGAAGCCGATGATGTTGAACGCTGCGATACCGAAAATCAAGGACGCCACGCCCAGAAATCCGAGGTATACGGGACCGATTTGGGCATTGCCGATGCGGCCAAGCAAATGAAAAAGAAAGGGGGTGCCGAGGCGTTTGTCGTCACCGCGCGGCAAATCAACTCCATGGTGTACCGGACCGACCGGCTGCACGGAAGTAAACAAGTTTTGGTATTGGGCCATCTCAGTATCCTCCGTGTGTTCAGGTACGCCAGATCGGCATGTTCAGCCACCAGCTCCACCACTCCGGCCAGGCACCGGTCCAGAACGGTCCGCTTACAACGATGCAAACGATGCCGAACCAGACGCCAGCCAGGGCCATGAACAGTCCCAAGCGGTGAATGCCCAAAGTACCTACCGAGTAGCCAATCAGGTCGCGGAAAAAGGTGTCTTCGTGCTCAGGACTTTTGACAACCTCGCCTTTGCCGGGATTGGTCGCTGAAAGCACCAGGCCGCCGTGCATGGACAAGGCCAAGACCGTGGCAAAGAACAAACTCGCGGCGATCATGTGCCAGGGGTTGTAATGAAAGTGCAGGTACTGGTAGGCCGTGTTGCTCACCCAGTCAAGGTGGCTGTAGATGCCATAGGGGAAGGCATGGCCCCAGGCCCCCATCAACACAGGGCGCACCACCTGCAAACTGACATAGGCCAGAATCGCAACACTGAATGCAACCGGTACATGCAAGCCCATTCCGAGCTTGCGGCAAATCTCCACCTCGCGCAGCGCCCAGGACACGAATGCGCCGATGGCACACATCGTGATCAACTGCCACAAGCCACCCTCCATCATGGGTGCAAAGCGCAGTCCATAAGAAAGGTCGGGGGGCGCAATGTTGATTTGCCACAGGTTCCAGGTCGGACCCATGGCAGCACCCCAAAGAATCATCATGGTTCCAAGGGCTGCGAAGAAAATCGTCGTGATTCCGAAGAATCCGACATAAAACGGACCGACCCAAAAATCAAAAAGGTCGCCGCCAAAAAGCGTTCCACCGCGCACGCGGTATTTACGTTCAAAACTGAGCATGGACATAGTTCACTCTCCGACCGACTTTCGGTCTAACGGTTCCAGCGCGGTGAATTCATAGGGTTAACAGAGACAGACGCAGCGTCCATAAATATGAGCCGCATACGTCTGCCAGAGTAAAGGCCTGGGGCCTTTATTTTTGCGGCAATGCCGCGTTCTGTGCAGCCTTCGCGGCCTTGGCCGTATCGGGATGCCAGCTGTTGATGTTGTAACGATCGCCACTGATTTGAATCAGATGAATCGTTGTCGACACAAACGCGATCAGCAATCCAGTCAACACGACTGCCTTGCGCGGGTCTATCACACGCCAAATGCGCCACATAGGAATTTCCTTTCGTTAACTCAATCCAGAAATAACGGTATACACAGCAGATTTCACGCCG
>CAIWRE010000190.1 GCA_903914985.1 uncultured beta proteobacterium
GGTGGACTCTTTTTGGAGTAAGTTATGAAATTTGTCGCTTTTGAGCGCGCTGCGCAGGGTACGGGTGCGAGCCGCCGTCTCCGCATCACGGGTCGCACACCAGGCATCGTCTATGGTGGAACGGCCGAACCTTTGGCCATTGAACTGGACCACAACGCCCTGTGGCATGCCATCAAGAAAGAAGCGTTTCACGCATCGATTCTGGACATGGAACTCAATGGCGTTGAAAGCAAAGTGCTGCTGCGCAATGTGCAGATGCACCCCTTCAAGCAGTTGATTTTGCACATCGATTTTCAGCGTGTGGATGCCAACACCACGCTGCACATGAAAGTGCCATTGCACTTCAACGGCGAAGAAAACTCGCCCGCTTTCAAGATTGACGCCTGCTTGATCACCCACGTGGTGACCGAATTGGAAGTGGCTTGCCTGCCGGCCGACCTGCCGGAGTTCATTGCTGTGGACTTGAGCGACCTGAAAAAAGGCACGTCGCTGCACGCCAAGGACTTGACATTGCCCAAGGGCGTCAAAGCTGTCATCCGCGGCCGCGAAAACCCCGTCATCGTGTCGGTGGTGGCGCCTGTGGCCGAAGTCGTGGAAGCACCCGTGGCTGCCGCACCTGCCAAAGGTAAAGGCAAGAAGTAAGCCCTGCGCTTTCTCTTGTAAACGGCCCACCTCGGTGGGCCGTTTTACTTTGTAACAATCCACACTGCCTCCACCCCTTTTTTCAATCGCCATGATCAAGCTCTTGGTCGGCCTGGGAAACCCCGGCCCCGAATACGACGCCACCCGGCACAACGCCGGGTTCTGGTTTGTGGATGGCGCTGCACGCGCGCTCAAAGCTTCATTGGCCATGGACAAGAGCTACCAGGGTCTGGTCGCCCGCACCGCGTTTCAGGGTCAACCGGTGTGGTTGCTGGAGCCGCAAACCTATATGAATCTGTCCGGCAAATCGGTAGGTGCATTGGCACGGTTTTTCAAAATCAACCCCGATGAAGTGCTGGTCGTCCACGATGAACTCGACCTGCCGCCTGGTGAGGCCAAACTGAAATTTGGCGGAGGCCACGCCGGGCACAACGGCCTGCGCGACATCCACGCCCAACTCGGGACCGGCGACTATTGGCGCTTGCGTCTGGGCATCGGGCACCCGGGACTCAAAACCGAGGTGGCCAACTGGGTGTTGAAAAAGCCTTCGTTGGACCACCGAATTGCGATCGACCAGTGCATAGACCGTGCGCTCACCGCCCTGCCCGCATTGCTTTCGGGTGACATGAACAAAGCCATGCTGCAAATTCACACAAGCAAGCCACCCCGTCCTAAACTACCCAAACCGGACCAACCCAGTGCGCCTGTGCAAGCTCCGCCAGCGCCCTGATGCATGCGACCAAAGAGTCGACGTCCAATTATTCAGGGAGAAAACTATGCCAATGATGCCGCTCGCCCATTGGGCCGTCGCGATAAGCCTATGCAGCGCCAGCGCTCTGAGTTTGGCCCAGAACCAAACCGTCTACCGCTGTGGCGCTATTTACAGCGATATGCCCTGCCCGCAGTCGGTCACCATATCCAGCAGCGATGCCCGCACGGGGAGCCAAAAAGCGCAGACTGACGAGGCCACCGCGCGGACTGCCAAGTTGGCCGATCAGATGGAGAAAAACCGCAAGACGGACGAGGCGGCGGCACAGCGCATGGCCCAAATGCAAGCCCAGGCACAGGCTGTCAAAGCCAAAGTCAAAGCCAGTGCGCCTGGTAAAGACCACGAGCCGGCCCATAAGCAAAAGGAGCCAACGACTTTCAAGGCCATCACGAATCTGCCGCTCAAACATCCCAAGAAGCACGTAACACCACCCCCAAAAGGCGCTACACCAAGCCCCCCGCGGCAGGAGCTCCCGTCCAAGCCCTGAACTAGGAGGCGGCAGTGCCCGCTTGCAGCCGCCGGTACTTTTGCCAAAGCGTTTCCTGGTCTTCTACAAAGGCCGGATTGAGGGGGATACAGGCCACCGGGCAGACTTGCACGCATTGCGGCTCGTTAAAGTGGCCCACGCACTCCGTGCATTTGTGCGGGTCGATTTCGTAGATCTCGATGCCCATCGATATCGCGTCGTTAGGGCACTCGGGCTCGCACACGTCGCAGTTGATGCACTCGTCGGTAATCAACAAGGCCATCGCTTTGCCCTCAACCGGCAGATTGCAATTTAGCTTGCAGACGCGCCAGGACTGCAGGCGGCACAAATTGCGCGACATCGCCCTTCAATGTGGCAATTTCGCGCACCAAGGTGCTGGAAATGGGGGCATAGCGCGCGTCCGCCGTCAAGAACACCGACTCAATCGAAGGCACCAGCAGCCGGTTCATGCCCGCGAGCTGCGCCTCAAAGTCAAAGTCGGTCACAGAACGCAGGCCGCGCACCATGGCACAAGCACCCTGATTGCGGGCAAATTCGGTCACCAGTCCGGTAAACGGCAGCACCTTCACGTGCGCCCAGGGTTGCACCACTTCGCTGACTGTGGCCAGCCGCTCTTCCAGCGTGAACATGGTTTTTTTGTGGTGGGCCGCGGCGACCGCCACGATGACAGTGCCAAACAACCGGGCACTGCGCGCAATCAAATCCAGGTGACCCAGTGTGATGGGGTCAAAGGTGCCGGGGTACACGGCAATGGTGGGCGCAGAGGCGTGGGCCATAGTCAGACTCCCGGGGAGGTTTCGATGGGGGCAGCACAATCTACCGCAGCCAGCTCTTCTTGCGAGGCAAGGCGCAGCAAGTGGGCATGCACCGCACCTGCCTTGAGGTGCCGGTGTGCGGTCAAGCCCAAGGCGGCCAACTGGCTTTCGGTCCAAGCCACCGGAGCCTCAAGGTAAATCCAGCCCTGGGGCGCTACGGCACGCGCGGCAGCCTTCAAAGCGGGCTCCCACAAGGCTGTGTCAAACGGAGGGTCGAGAAACACCAACTGCATGCTGCCGGGTGCTGCCTGGCGCAACGCGGATACACCGTCGCCACGCAGCACTTGTACCTGGTGGGCGGAGAGCTGGATTTGGGTGCGCTTGAGTTGCTCGATCAGCGCGCTGTCTTGTTCCACCAGCACCACTTCTTTCGCGCCGCGCGATGCGGCCTCGAAGCCCAGTGCGCCGGTTCCGGCAAAAACATCGATGCAGCGCATGCCCGTCAGGTCCTGGCCCAGCCAATTGAACAGGGTTTCGCGTACACGGTCCGGCGTGGGGCGCAGGCCCGGTTTATCGGCAACTTTGAGCTTGGTGCGCTTCCACAGACCGCCGATGATGCGGATCTCGTGGCTGCGCTGCACCTGGGGACCGTGCTTGTGCACGGGAGTGCGGGGTTTGTTCGGTTTCATATCCCTATTGTCGCGCGTGCGCAAACCCTTGCGGATTGCACGGTTGGCCGCGCTTAAACCACAGGGTTGCCAGGATAAACAGGTGCCAGAAACAGCGCGCCTGAAATTCCTTCTGCGGCAAAGGCTTTTTTTTGCACAGCCGGGCGTGCGTCCAATGTTTGAAGCAATGCCGTCAATCGGGGCAGCGCTTGCACGGCAGTGGCAGGCACAGCGTCGCCGCGAGGGTAGAGTTGGGCCCAGCGTACGCACGCCGCCAGATACAGGTCGCACACACTGACTTCTGCACCGAGCAACCAAGGCCCCTCATGGCGCGCCATCTCAGCCTCCAAGAGTGCCAAATGGGCAGTCATGCGGCCACGAAGGTGCACGCGCAAGGCGGCGATGCTTTCGGCGCTGTCGGCATAACGCTCGGTATAAAAGGCCATACGCAAATCTGCATGCAGCGTATTGGATAGAAAGAACAGCCACTTCAGCAAGCGTCCGCGCGCTCGCGGATCCAAGGGCTTGAGCGCGCTGTGCTGATCGGCCAGGTGCAGCAATATCGCAGCCGTTTCAAACACCGGTTCGTCTTGCGCTGGGTCCACCAATACGGGCAACAGGCCTTGCGGATTGAACTTCAGGAAAGCCTCGCTACGCTGCGCGTTCTCGCGTCGGTCGACTTCCAAGGCTTGGTACGCCGCACCCATTTCTTCCAACGCCATACGTACGACGATGTTGGCGCTGTCAGGGGAATAGAACAAGGTGTATGCCATGGCCATCCTCAGAGTTTGCGCATCACCACCAAGCCTTTGAGGTACTCGCCCTCCGGAAAGCTGATGGTCATCGGGTGGTCCGGCGCACCGCCCATGCGCTCGGTAATGAAACCGTCGACCCCGGCATCTGCACCGGCGGACGCCACAATTTTGTGGAACAAATCCGCGCTGATGCCACCTGAGCAGGAGTAAGTGAACAGCACGCCGCCAGGCTCCAAAATCTTGAAAGCCAGACGGTTGATGTCTTTGTAGGCGCGTGCTGCACGCTCGGCGTGGGCCACTGTGGGTGCGTACTTGGGCGGGTCCAGGACGATGGCATCGAAGGTTTGCCCGGACTGGGCGAACTGGCGCAAGGACGCATTGACGTCGGCGTCCATAAAACTGGCACGCTCTGGCGCAAAGCCGTTCAGCGCTACGTTGGCCGCTGCCTGCGCCAGCGCGGGGCCGGACGAGTCGATGGAGGTGACATGCGCGGCACCCCCGGAGAGCGCCGCGACCGTGAAGCCTCCGGTGTAGCAAAAGCAGTTGAGCACCCGTTGAAACTGGAGTCGGCGCGCGTGGTCGGCAAACTTCTTGCGGCTGTCGCGCTGGTCCAGGTAAAAGCCGGTTTTGTGCCCATGCGCAATGTCCAGCGCCAGCTGCCAGTCATGTTCTCGCAACACCAGGTCGGTGGCACCGCTGCCGCGCAACCAGCCGGTCGACTCGGGCAAGCCTTCCAGGCCCCGGCTGCTGGCGTCAGAACGCTCATACAGTTTTTCCAGGCCGGTGTGCTGCAGCAGGGCATCGGCAATCACCGCCTTCCAACGCTCGAC
>CAIWRE010000191.1 GCA_903914985.1 uncultured beta proteobacterium
CCCAATGGCTCTCTGGCTTGCAAAGCTTCATCATGTCCGACATGGGCGGCACCACCACTGATCTGGGTGTGCTGCTCAACGGCCGCCCCCGCGTGAACGAAGAGGGCGCCGAAGTGGGTGGCTGGCGCACCATGGTGCGGGCCATTGATGTGCGCACGATTGGCCTGGGTGGCGACAGCGAAGTTGCTCTGGGCGTAGCGGGCAAGTTGACGATCAACCCCCAGCGCATCGTGCCGGTGTCGTTGCTGGGCGCGCGCTACCCCCAGGTGATCAATATGCTGCAGGCCGATATGGCCGATGTCGATGGCGGCGGCGCCATGCACGGGCGTTTTGTACTCTTGCCTTTCGGCGCGCGCGCAGGTGCCGCCACTGCCGAATTGCCTCCGCGCGAGGCGGAAGTCTTGCGCCTGGTGACCGAAGCGCCCCAGCCTCTGCGCAAGCTGGCGACCTCTCTGCACGCCCAGCGAGCGATTGCGGCCTTGCAAAAAAAGGGGCTGGTGCAGGTGGCGGGCTTTACGCCCTCGGATGCCGCACACGTGCTCGATTTGCAGGCCAACTGGTCCAAACCCGCCGCCATGTTGGCTGCGCAACTGGGCTGCCGCTTGCGTGAGATGAAGCTGCCCACGCCCGAACGTACTCAGGCCTATGCCCAGCTGGTATGGAGCGAAACCGTGCGCCTGACTGCCAAAGCGATTTTGGACACCGCCTGCGGCTACACCTTGCCGGAAGACAAGCTGGTACAAGCCGTTTGCAATGGCGCGAGTACTGTCGGCCTCACGCAAGTCAGCCTGCGCCCGAGCGTGCCCGTGGTGGCAGTAGGCGGCCCCGTCAAGGTGTATTACGGCGAAGTGGCACAGCGCCTGGGCTGCGACATGGTGTTTCCCGACTACTGCGATGTGGCCAACGCCGTGGGCGCGGCCACCGGCGTGGTGGCCCATGCGGTGCGGGTGGAAGTGCATGGCGACGGCAGTGGCGTGTTTCGCATGCATTCCACCGTGGGCACCCAGCAGTTCACCAATGCAGCGCTGGCGCTGGACGCGGCTACCGCCTTGGCGCGCCAAAGCGCCATGGACGCGGTACGCGCCATGGGCGCCGCCGAGCCGCAAGTCCAAATTCAGGTCAGCAAGAGCTACTTTCCCAACGCGGTGGATGACCGTGGGTTAATGGAAGCGGTGGTGCTGGCCGAAGGGATCGGGCGGCCCTGAGGGCCTTTGGCGTGCAATAACGCCTAGATCGACTTGCTCGATGAGCCCTCATAGGATTTGCACAGGTAGTTGATCCGCATTTCACCGGGTGTCCCGGCCCGGGCGGGCGCGAAATTGAGCTCCGTCAGAGGCATCTCCGGCTCCTGGTGGACCGGTTCACTGGTGGAGTCGAAATCACTGTAATAGGTGTTGGCGGTGTAGGCCAGGATCCGCCGGTTGCAGTCCACGTAGCTGATGTAGGTGGTCGACAGATATCCGGTGTTGTCAGGTCCGAACTGCGTTTGTGACCACGCGGTTCGCAGCTGGGCCTTCACCAATGTGGAATGCGAGACCACGCTGGCCTTATCCACGTACCAGTAAGTGATTTTTTTCAAATCGGTACTGGTGGTCAGCAGCGTCCAGTCCGCAGCCTGCACCGAAAGCGTCAGTGCCCAGAGAAATAAGCTTGCCGCCATTCGCATGTCGCGCTCCATTGATTGCCTCAGTTCCCCCTTTCGGGGTGCGTTGCCGGGTATGTTTTCCTATTTTGACAGCGCGCGGCCTGGCGGTCGGTGGGCGTGCCGAAGTGCACTGATTTGGGGCGTCGCACGGGTAGTGTCTGGCCTGTCTCTTGCTTTAGGTGAAGTACCCGTGCTGAGCAGAGAAAAGCCGCAGTTTTCCCGTATGCTGATCCCTTGCTGCCTCCAGCAACCGTCTTCGACCGCCAACCAAGCCACATATGTCCATCCACGTAGCCCTGCACCACGTTACCCACTACCGCTACGACCGCCCGGTGCAGCTCGGTCCCCAGGTCGTGCGCTTGCGTCCGGCGCCGCATTGCCGCAGCCGCATCTTGTCGTACAGCTTGCGCATTGAACCCGCAGAGCACTTCATTAACTGGCAGCAAGACCCGTTTGCCAACTACCAGGCGCGGCTGGTGTTTCCCCAAAAGACCACCGAGTTCAAGGTCACGGTGGATTTGGTCACCGAGATGGCAGTGTTCAATCCCTTTGACTTTTTTGTGGAGCCCTCGGCCAAGGAAGTGCCGTTCAAGTACAGCGAAGCCTTGCAAGACGAGTTGCAGTCTTATTTGGTCAAACTTCCGCGCACGCCGCAGTTCAAAAAATACCTGAGCGGCTTGGACAGAAAACGCCAGCGCAGCATCGACTTTCTGGTCCAGACCAACCAGCGTTTGCACCAGGACATCCGCTACCTGATCCGCATGGAGCCGGGCGTACAAACGCCTGAAGAAACCCTCACGCTGCGCAGTGGCTCCTGCCGCGACTCGGCCTGGTTGCTGGTGCAGCTGTTTCGCCACATGGGGCTGGCCTCGCGCTTTGTGTCGGGCTACCTGATTCAGCTCACGCCCGACGTCAAATCGCTGGACGGCCCCAGCGGCACCGAAGTCGATTTCACCGACCTGCACGCCTGGTGCGAGGTCTACCTGCCCGGCGCGGGTTGGATCGGGCTGGACCCGACCTCGGGCCTTCTGGCAGGCGAAGGCCATATTCCCCTGGCCTGCACGCCGCAGCCCTCCGCCGCAGCGCCTATCGAAGGGCTGATGGACGAGGCTGAGGTGAGTTTCGACCACGAAATGTCAATCACCCGCATTTACGAGTCGCCCCGCGTGACCCGCCCCTACAGCGACGCGCAGTGGGAGGCCGTGCTGGCGCTGGGTGAGGCGGTGGACGACAAACTCGAGGCGGGTGACGTGCGCCTGACCATGGGCG
>CAIWRE010000192.1 GCA_903914985.1 uncultured beta proteobacterium
CTTCAGTTGCCTGATCAATGCCAACAAGGCCTTCAAGGAAGTTCTGCCCTCCGATTTGTACCTGGAACGGCTCAAGACCGTTCGTTGGTATGAGAAAAATGCACCGGATCAGTTCGACCTCTACGGCATGGGTTGGGAGAAGTCGGTGCCGGCCTATACCGCTGTGGGGAGATTGGCGCGTCTGGGTTCGCGGCTCAAGACCCGCCTTTTTGGGGTCCCGCCCTTTCCCAGTTACCGCGGCGCCGTCAGCGACAAGGCTGCGGTATTGCGCACAACCCGTTTTTCGTACTGCTATGAAAACAGCCGGGACCTGTCCAACTACATCACCGAAAAGATCTTTGACAGCCTGGCCCAGGGTTGTATGCCGGTCTACTGGGGTGCGGACAACGTGCGGGACTACATTCCGGCCGACTGCTTTGTCGACCGCAGACAGTTTGCCAATACCGCCGAGGTGCACCGGTTTCTGAGCACCATCTCCGCACAGGAATACGCCCGGTACCAGACACATATCGCCAACTTCATGGCGGGTGCGGTGGCTGCAAAGTTCAGCTCCGCCCACTTCGCGCGGCAGGTGGTGGACCAGGTGCTGGCCTCATTGGGGCTCCCGGGGAGCGAATAGCTATCATTGGAGGGTGCTGAAAACCCGCTTCCACCCCTTCTCTTCTCCAGGCATTCCATGAAAGCAGTCATTCTTGCCGGTGGACTCGGCACCCGGATTTCCGAAGAAACCCACCTCAAACCCAAGCCGATGGTGGAAATTGGCGGCAAGCCCATCCTGTGGCACATCATGAAGATCTATGCCCACCACGGCATCAACGATTTCGTGATTTGCTGCGGTTACAAGGGCTACCTGATCAAGGAATACTTCGCCAACTACTTTTTGCACATGTCGGATGTGACCTTCGACATGCGCAACAACAGCATGGAAGTACACCAGCAAAGCGCTGAGCCCTGGCGGGTAACCCTGGTGGATACGGGTGAAGCCACCATGACCGGCGGACGGCTCAAGCGCGTAGCTTCCTATCTGCAGGGTGAAGATGCGTTTTGCTTTACCTATGGCGACGGCGTCAGCGACGTCAACATCACCGCGTTGATTGCCTTTCACAAGGCCCAACAGGTCAAAGCCACGCTCACTGCGACCCTGCCCCCCGGACGCTTTGGCGTGCTGGAACTGCAAGGCACACGGGTTCGAAGTTTTCAAGAAAAGCCCCGGGGCGACGGTGGACTGATCAATGGCGGCTTTTTTGTGCTCTCTCCCTCGGTGATCGATTACATCGACGGCGACAGCTGCATCTGGGAGCGCGCACCGCTGGAGGCGCTTGCGCAAGAAGGGCAATTGAGCGCCTTCGAGCATGGTGGCTTCTGGCAACCGATGGACACCTTGCGCGACAAAACCCACCTCGAAGAGCTCTGGCAAAGCGGCCAAGCGCCCTGGAAGGTGTGGGCATGAACGCGGACTTTTGGCAGGGGCGCCGCGTCTTTCTGACCGGCCACACCGGGTTCAAGGGAAGCTGGCTGTCGCTCTGGCTGCAGCAACTCGGCGCCCAGGTCACCGGCTACGCGCTGGCGCCGCCCACGCAGCCTAATTTGTTTGACCTGGTGCAGGTCGCACAGGGCCTGCACTCGGTCATTGGCGACATCCGCGATGGCGTAGCGCTGGCTCGGGCCATGCAGGTGGCCCAGCCCGAGGTGGTGATCCACATGGCGGCACAGCCGCTGGTGCGCCGGTCTTACGTCGACCCGGTGGAGACTTATTCCAGCAACGTCATGGGCACGGTACACCTGTTGGAAGCCGTGCGCCAGACACCTGAGGTGAAGGCGGTGGTCAACGTCACCACCGACAAATGCTACGAGAACAAGGAATGGGTCTGGGGCTACCGCGAAAACGAGCCCATGGGCGGCTTTGATCCCTACAGCAACAGCAAAGGCTGTGCGGAGTTGGTCACATCGGCGTACCGCAACTCCTACTTTTCTGCCGGCGCCAACGGACGCGCCGTGGCACTGGCATCCGCCCGGGCAGGCAATGTGATTGGCGGTGGTGATTGGGCAGTTGACCGCTTGGTGCCGGACATCCTGCAAGCCTTTGGCTCGGGAAAGCCTGCCTTGATCCGCAACCCCCATGCCATCCGGCCCTGGCAGCATGTGCTGGAGCCCCTGTCGGGCTACCTGACGCTGGCTGAGCGCCTGCACACCGATGGCCAGGCCTGTGCCGAGGCATTCAACTTTGGCCCGCACAGCGACGACGCGCGTCCGGTCGCATGGATTGTGGAACGCATGGCACAGCAGTGGCAGGACGGTGCGCGCTGGCAGCAAGACGGTGGTGTGCACTCGCACGAGGCGCACTACCTCAAGCTCGATATTTCCAAAGCCGGACAGCGCTTGGGCTGGACACCCCGTTTGCGGCTGGAGCAAGCGCTGGAGCTCACGGTGGCCTGGGAACGCTGCCGACTGCAGCGCAGTGCCGAACTGCGCGCATTCACACTGGCCCAAATTCAAACCTACCAGCAACTGGCTACCAGCCAGTCGCCAACGATTTCTCATTGATTCAAAGTATGGACAACGCCAAAACCCTCGCGCTGCGCGCACAGATTGCCGAACTGGTAGACCAGTACGCCGCCATAGCGCTCGCACCTCACGCCTTTTTGCCCGGGGCCTCGGCTGTACCGCCGTCCGGCAAAGTCATCGGCGCAGAAGAACTCAAAAACATGGTGGAGGCTTCGCTGGACGGCTGGCTCACCACCGGGCGGTTTAACGCCGAGTTTGAGAAAAAACTCGCCGCTTTCATCGGTGTCAAACACCTGATTACCGTCAACTCTGGCTCGTCGGCCAACCTGGTAGCGTTTAGTACGCTCACCTCGCCCAAGCTGGGTGCGCGCGCGATTCAAAAGGGCGACGAAGTGATTGGCGTGGCCGCGGGCTTTCCCACCACCGTGAACCCGATATTGCAATTTGGCGCGGTGCCGGTGTTTGTGGATGTGGATGCCATCACCCACAACATTGACGCATCCAAAATCGAAGCCGCCATCAGCCCCAAAACCAAGGCCATCATGCTGGCGCACTCCTTGGGCAACCCCTTCAACCTCGATGTCGTCACCGCGCTGTGCAAAAAGTACAACTTGTGGCTGGTCGAAGACTGCTGCGATGCCCTGGGCACCACCTACCGCGGCCAGATGGTGGGCACCTTTGGCGACATTGCCACCCTGAGTTTTTACCCTGCACACCACATCACGATGGGCGAAGGCGGCGCGGTGTTCACCAATAGTCATGAGCTCAAAACTATTGCAGAGAGCTTTCGAGACTGGGGCCGCGACTGCTATTGCCAACCCGGTAAAGACAATACTTGCGGTAAACGCTTTTGCCAAAAGCTGGGC
>CAIWRE010000193.1 GCA_903914985.1 uncultured beta proteobacterium
ATTTGTCTGCGTTGTAGTCTTGAAACTCGGTGCGGCGGCGTACTTCGGTGCTGGTGAGCAGCTTGAAGGCGCTCATCCGCGTGTCGCCCCGGCCGTCGGTGCTGCTGCTGCGCATGCCCGCCACGGTAAAGGTGCCGTCCGCGTTGAGCCGGTTGTCCTGTGCGCTGGCACTCACCCCGGTGGCCACCACCGCCATGCCGCCATCGAGCAAGGCGTAGTGTGCGGGAAGCAGGGTGTAGTAGCCCGCAGGCAAGGCCGCCGTTGCGCTCAGGTAAATCTGGTCGCCGACTTGCAGGCCGGCGCTGCCGGAGTTGGCGTCCAGCGGGGCCGTTAGACCGCGGAATTGGGGGTTGATGGCGAAGGTGAGAGGAGCTTTACCCTTGCTAAGGTCATCACTCACACTCAAGATGTCTTTCGATCCACCGGGGCCAAGGGACACGCCAAATCCATACAGTGATCCACCGCCACCAAGGTCCAAAACCGCCGCGGGATCCGACGCAGTTGCAGCATCTTGAATCACTCTGGGTGCGACGGTACTGATTTTCTTGGCTGGAAGCAGTCGGGAGTCTGCAACCGCCTGTGTACTTGCCGCAAAGGTCGTCGAACTGTTGTTGGTGACAGAACCCACATTATTGAATGAATAGATCCATTCACTACCGTTACTCACAAAGCCAAATGGTACGGTGCCTGCGCCAGCCACGGAGGTCAAACTGCCCGCTGCGTATTCAACCAATGTATTGGCCTGCAAGAAAATTTGGCCAAAAGGCGCCAACAAACGGCCACCCTGGGTAATCGTATCGGCCTTTAGCGTCAGCGTGCCACCGGCAGACAGAACATCTCCGGCCGCACCTGACTTATGCACGGCCAGTGTTGTCGCTGTGCCAGAGGTGGCCAGTGTGAAATTGCTCAGCGTCGTGGGATACACCTGCGCGGCCGAGATGTCCAAGTTCTTTCCGGTCACAAACGAACCAGCAACAACAGAGCCGCCAGACACGCTTTGCAGCCGCACATCCCCGGTCGCCACAAGGCTCACATCGTTAAATCCTTGAGTCACGCTGTTACCAACCAAATCGATGGTCTGCGCAGAAACCTCCAGTGCAAGCCGGCCCGTGCCATACGACCCGGCAGCCAAGCGCAGTGTTTGGTCTGCATCTTTAGAACCCAAACCAAGCGTTACCGACGGCGCAGCAATCAGCATGGAAGCGTCGGCAGAAGCGCCTAGCGCGCGCAAAACAGGTGCATCCAAACGAATACTGTTGGAACTCTCGAGCAACAGGTCGGGCGCCAGGGTAACGACCTCCGCACTGCTGAACAACAATTTGCCAAAGCCCCCGCGAGCGAACGAAGGTGTATTCACCAAACCCTTGCCGTTGAAAGACCCATAGGCCGCGGACGATTGCGGATCGCCAAAGTTCAATCCCGCCAGCCACAGGGTGTTTGCAGCCGCAGTACCAATCTGCAGATCTTTGTCGGTGCCCTTCAATTCAATCTGCAAACTACCGCTGCGGGCTGCGTCGCCGCCCGGCTGCCCCACCAGGTCTCCAGCCACCAGCAGCTTGTTGCTTGTCGTGATGGTAATGTTTCCTGCATCGCTTACAAGCGTTTGCGTCGGCGAAATCAAGGTGCCGTCCACCACGCGGCGACCCATGGCGTTCGCACCACTGACATCGACAATTGCGCCCGGCGCGATTTCAATAGCGCCTGCGGTCGAAACAACCTTTCCTTTGGAATCCCTGTTGCCCAAGAGCACCGATCCCCCCGCAAGCATTGCACCCTGGCTAACGCCTCGTGCGTCGATCCAAGTGCGGTCTGAGGTGCCACTGGCATCCAGTACAGCGCCAGATCCAATCCAAATTTTGGGGTCGATTTCAAGGTCGCCGGTATTACTGCCGGTCGCGGTCAGCAGCAAATCGATTCGCCCGCCAGGAGCATGCACCGCCCCCTCTACCGACAGTGCCTGAACCGCCTGGAGGCTCACGGTGGCACCCGGGTCGGTAGAAATACGAGCGCCTGGCTGAATGCGCAGCACCCCTATCGGATCGTCTTGGATTGATTTCGTACCGCCAGCAATGAGCGCGATATTCGCAGAGGGTCTTGCGCCCAGGGGACCAGCCAAGTCCAATAAGGCCGTTGTTGCCAGGCCCTGCATGGCACCCGATCCATGCAACAGGTAATTGGCGGGCAATACCCAAGACAGCGCCTGAGGCTGCAAAGCCATGTCGGCCTGTACCGTCAGATTGGCGCTCGCACCGACCGTGTAGCCGGTAAAGCCACCTTGCTGAAAAAATGACGGTGCCAGCAATAGGTCCTGCACAGAATTAAAGCTCGTCAAAGGCGCGGTTTCCCCTACCCACACATTACGCGCCTTGAGCGTCAGCGTGCCACCCTTGCTCAATCCGTATCCTTTGAATCCCTCAGCGGCCACACCTGAGTCTAAATACAGTCCGCCATTCAAACCCGTTGTTACGCCGGGCGAAGGTGCGCTGGCCAGGGTGATGCTGCCAGCAGCCCCTGCGGTGAGCTTGCCATCGGCGCCCACCCAGGCACCGCCCGAAACGTCAACAGTGGAGCCGGCATTGACTGTCACAAAATTGGCAGTGACAGCGAGGCTACCCCCTTTGGTGGCGATCGGCGTAGAAGGAATGCCACTTGCATCGCTGCTCGGATTTACCAAGCCCATGTCGTTAGTCCACCTGCCGGCAAGGTCCACTTTGGCAAAAGACCCTTCGCTGCCCAAGGTAACGCTGCCATACGGTGCATCCACCACCAGGTTCGCACCGGCACCCTGCACACCCGCGGTGATCGTTATGTTTTCGAGCGACCCCAAGGTCAGGCGCCCAGCGGAGTTCAATACCAGCGCTGGCGACAGATCGATACCTTGCCTGGTTCGCACCGTCATATCGGCAAAGCCAGCTTTGGCCCAGCGGTTCAGGTCAAAGGTGCCTGCTGAATAGGTATCTGTGAATTGCTGAATACGTTCGTCCAGTGCCAAATCATTGGCTGTTCCATTACTGTCCCTGAGCACGTCACCCACCACGATTTTGCCGCCCCGAGGCGAATCGGCTGCATTCACATCACGCTGTCGAACACCCGTGCTGGTAGCGCCTAACAAGGTAGCGCGGGGATCAATCGCAATGGAGGACGGGGCAGTAATGGTGAGCGTGCCCGCACTGGCACCCTGTCGGTACCCCATTTCCAAATTCTGGCTGCTATTGGGCAGCATGAACAAACCGTCATAAGCCAGGTCTGCCGGCGCGGTTTGCGCGTCATAGAGCTTGCCGCCCAGCGTAAGCTTGGTAGTGTTCAAGTACCCGGTTTGGTAATCCACCCATCCACCACTGACATTGATCGAACTGCCCTGTGCGATGCTTACCGACCCATCGGATTTGAAATTGACCGAGCCGCCTTTGGTGGTGTTTTGCCCCACATTGCGCTCTAAAAGCTTGAGATACCCGCTGGTATCAGCGATCAGCGCGCTGCTGCCCACGGCATCTAAACTGGTCAAGTCCGCTGCATTGAGCCCGGCGGCAGCCAGCGCCTGCCGACTGTCCAGATAAATTTTTTGCCCTCGCAGCACAGAGTTGCGCAACAGCGGGTTGTCAGCCAGTTCCGCGCCACGCAACTCAGCGCTGAACACATTGCTCTCCATAGACATTTGGATCGCTGAACCGGACACATCAATGCTGCTGCCAGGCTGCATTTCAATACTGGAGCCGCCGACCACTGTTGCTGCTTTCGATGGGTCATCTCGCTGCGCTGTTACCGTGACCTGCCCCCCTGCCGACCGAATGCGTGCACCTTGTTCCGTGGTGCCCTGCAAAACGATCTGGCTACCAGTCAGCATGACCTGCGATGGCTTGAATGCGGGTGCCACGGTCGCGGTGCTTGTATCACTGAGCAAGGGGTCGACCTGCGTCTGACTTTGCACGCCAAGAACCAAGGCACCGCCTTTTTTTGCAATGACGCCGTAAGGATCGGTCATCACTTCGCCAACCACTGCACCGCCCTGGGCTTTCAAATAAATCGAGCCATTCAAATTGACCGAGGTCGTGGCCGACAGCGTGCCCATCTGATTAACCGCCATGCCCACCATAGTGGCATTGCCACGCTGCACATCGATCACACCGCCCACCGTGTTGGTGACGTTGGCAGCTGATGCGGCCATGGCGCTCAAGCCCTGGTCAGAGACTTCAACCTTGAAGCCACGCATGCTGCTGTCCGAGGGCGCAGCCAAGTACACCTTGCTGCCCGAGGCCATCACCACTTGACCGTCCGGGGCCTTGAGGTCGCCGGCGTTTTGCACCTGTGGCGCGGTGAGCAAAATAAAGCCGTTTTGTTGCGCGGTAATGGCCGCACGCTGCAAGGCACCGCCATTGGCATCGCCCTGCACCACCACCGCGCCAGGCATAAAGCCCAGTGCCGGGTCCATAGCAAAAATCGGGTTGGCAGACGGGGTCAAGATGCCGCCCATAAAACGGTCCGGGTCCACGCGCAAACTGCTGGCCACCAGTGAGTTGACGTTCACTTGCGAGCCCTTGCCAAACACCATGCCGCGCGGGTCGTAGATATAGACCTGGCCATTGGCATTCAACATGCCGTCGATCTGGGTGGGCGTGAGTGCG
This sequence comes from uncultured beta proteobacterium, assembly GCA_903914985.1. GTDB lineage: Bacteria > Pseudomonadota > Gammaproteobacteria > Burkholderiales > Burkholderiaceae_C > Allorhodoferax. The sequence goes on from CAIWRE010000193.1 coordinate 4,623, forward strand.
CCGCCGGTCACGTTGTTGAGCACGCGCGCGGTGCTGCCGGGCATTTGAAACTGCACAGCGGCGTCTTTGCCGATGTTGAAACTGTTCCAGTTGAGTACCGTGGCATTGTTGTTCAGCACCACCGACAGCACCGGCTTGGACGCGGTGCCGCTGTTGGGGTTGTAAGTGGCGCCTGCGCCCGGGGCCGCCCAAACGGGCGCTTGCACCGGCACGGCTTTGGGGTCCAGTGCCAAGGCATTTGTGCACACGAGCGAGCCCGTGGCCAACAAAATGGCAAGGCTGCAAAGGCAAGAGTGGGTGCGCATTAAAAGTCCATGCTCAGGCGGCCATGGGCGCGCCAGGTGCCGGCACTGGTGCCGCCGCCGCGCACGTCGCCATCAATCAAAGCCTGGGCGGCGTCAAAACTCAGGTTGACACCGCGCGGGCCGCTCACACGCGCGCCCAAGCCCAGGCTCAGCAGGTGGGAGACATCGGCTGCTGTATCGAGGTTTTGCAGCACTGCGCCCTCGGCAAAAGCCAGGCCACGTATGCGCCAGCCCAGCAGGGAGGCCAGCTTGATGTTGGGGCTGCCAATTTCGAACGAGGCGCGCAGGGCCTGGTCGCCGGAGCGCTCACCCTCCAGATAGCCGCGCACCGAGTCGGCTCCGCCACCCACGAACTGTTCGCTCGGCAGCAACACGCCCGAGGCCAGTTGGCCTTCGACCTTGGCACCCATCGTCCAGTTGGCGTATCCGGGCAGTTCGGTCGTGCCCTGCCAGCCCGCGCGCAGGGCCGCAAAGCTAGACAAGGCCTGGGCCCGCTTGGCGTCAAACTGGCGGTCGCTGTTACCCAGCATGCCGCGTATGCCAAGTACCAGGTTCACATCGGCCGTCATAGGCTGGGGCTGGCCCAGCCACATGCCACGGTAGGCCAAAGACAGGGGCAAGTAACGCAATTGGTTCTCGCGCAGACCGCCCACGTCGGACTGCAAGATGTGTTTGTAGTCTGCACCCCAGGTCAGGGTTTGCATCAGGCCATCTTGCACTCCAAAAGACTGGGCGTACTTGAGGCCTAGGCTGTCAGACGCACCCAAACTTCCGCCGCCTGCCAGGCTGGCAAACTGGCTGCGCGAGCTGACCAGGTAGGTGGTGAGTGCATTTCCACCGGTACCCAGCGGCACCATGTAGTTGGCCGTGAGCACCCCGGTCTCGCTGAGCTGCTCGGGCGAGGTTTGCATGGTCATGCCCAGGCTGTGGCCGGCCTGCCAGAGATTGTCGTAGCGCAGTGCTGCCGACACCCGGGTGGGCGTGGTGTTGGGCGACTGGCGGTTGGCCACTTCCACAGAGCCGTGCAATGGCAGTTGGTCTTCCACCTCCAGCTGCACTTCTACCGTGCCGGGCGTTTTGCCCGCCTTCAGCACCGGGGACACCTTAATGTCGGCCGAGCGGTTGACGCTGTCGAGTTGCTGCTGCAAGACCGTGAAGTTAGGCACACGGCCCTCTTGCGCCTGGTCCAGGCGCCGGGCCACAGCACTGGGCACGGTGTACTGGGCGCCCGTCACGCGCAGGCGCTCGACCGGCGCCTCGGTCACTTGCAACTGCACCACGCCGCTGTCCACGTTTTGCTCAGGAATCGCCACCACCACCGTGAGGTAGCCAGCGTCCTGGTAGGCCTGGGCCAGGGCGGCGCGGGCGGCTTCCACGTTTTGGAGGGTTTGGGTCTCGCCCATGTGCTGCATGACCGCGGCTTCAATGGTGTCCACGGCCAGCAGGCTGTTGCCTTTGACCTCAAACTCATAAATTGGAAACTGCAAACCCTGCGACGCGCAGGGCGCGGCCAGCGCTGCCAAGCCCAGCAGCACTGCCACCGGCCCACCGCGTCTTGCCAACAGATTCCAAAAATTCATTCAACTGGCGCACAAAGCGCTTCCAAAGTTTGTTTGTCCGGCAAAGCCTGGCACTGGGCTGCACTCACCCGAGGTAAGCGCAGCACGCTGCCTGCTACACGACAACAGCGCCCGAGGGCGCTGTTGCTATGCTTAGAGCATTTCTCCTTCCGTACACCAGAGACCAGGACTGCAATTGCGGTCAGGCAAATACAGCACCCAGGCACTGGTGTGCGTTTGAACGATTAGTTCAGGTGCAAAGGAGCGTAGGCGTTCATCGTGCGGCTGTACTTGGCTGCATTGGTCTTGCCTGCAGTGGTAACGGCAGTCTTGTCCAAGTAAGCCACGCCAGGCAGGTCATATGCAGGGTCTTGCAGAGCAGCAACCAAAGCGTTCACCACTTTGATCTGGCCAGCATCCTTGGTCGCAGCATTGGTCACAGCCACCGTGTTGAACTGCAGGGGGTAGCCCTTTGCGAAGCCAACGCGCTGTTTGGCGTCAAAGTTCGTGCCGTCAGAGTTGGGGCTGATGCCGTCAACTTTGATCCATGCACCACCCTTGCCGTCGATCTTGGCCAGAACGTTCGATGTAACAGCAGCTTTCTTCTCCAAAGACACCAGTCCCAAAGCGTAAACGGCAGCATTCGCAGAAGCACCGACACCGTTGAGCACGTCGCCAGATCCAACCATGCCGTTCACGGTCAAGCCCGTGCCAACCCACAGGTAGTTGCCAGTTGTAGCATTGATGTCACCCAGCACAGGGGTGCTGTAACCCAAGAAGCTGTTAGATGTTTTGGTGTAGTAGTTGGCCAACGCTTTGGTATCTGTGGACGCACCCTGACCGCCAAAAGCGATGTTGGACACAGCCTGCGTACCAGAGAAAGGAGCACGGCGATAGTACACAACGGGCGTCGTGTCCGTAGAACCGAACAAGGTCGCTGCAGAACCGGTGCCGTTCACGAACTGGGCCATTTCAGCGCGCGAAATGCTGGGCTGGCAGTCAGGAGTCAACGTAGCGTAACCAGTCACAGAGGAGCAAGAGGATGCGAGGGTCTTGGAAGCAACATCACGTGCAACCAGGGCAGCCAGCAACTTGTCGTTCACTGCAACGCCGAAGCCTTGCACGCCGGTCTCGGTGATGGGGAAGCTCTTGCCGGCCTTGTAATTGGCAGACACCACGCCAGGAGATGCAAAC
>CAIWRE010000194.1 GCA_903914985.1 uncultured beta proteobacterium
CACGTTGGCTGGTGCTCAACAAGCTCGACATGGTCGCGTCCGAAGACCGCGCCGCGCTGATCAAAGACTTTGTGAAGCGCTTCAAATTCAAAGGCCCGGTGTTTGAAATCTCTGCGCTGACCCGGGAAGGCTGCGAGCCCTTGGTCAAAGAAATCTACAAACACGTCAAGGCGCAGCAGGCGGCGGAACAGCCTTTCGTCGAAGAAGATCCCCGCTTTTTGAACCTGCCGCAAGCAGGCGCAGACGACGCGGCTGAGTAACGACGCACCGAGACGGATTCCCGCTTCATGGCCACCACCACCGCCCCCTCCACTGTGTTGCGCGACGCCCGGCGTGTCGTGGTCAAAGTGGGCTCCAGCCTGGTCACCAATGAAGGCCGGGGTCTGGACGAAGCGGCCATTGGAGAATGGTGCCGTCAGATGGCCCTGCTGGTGCGCTCCGGCGTAGAGATCATCATGGTTTCCAGCGGGGCCATTGCCGAAGGCATGAAACGCCTGGGCTGGACCACCCGCCCCAGCGCCATCCATGAATTGCAAGCTGCTGCCGCCGTGGGCCAAATGGGCTTGGCGCAGATGTACGAAACCAAGCTGCGCGAAAGCGGCTTGGGCAGCGCCCAGGTACTGCTCACCCATGCCGATTTGGCCGACCGCGAGCGCTATCTCAATGCCCGCTCCACCTTGCTCACTTTGCTTAAGCTCGGCGTGGTGCCGGTGATCAATGAAAACGACACGGTGGTCAACGACGAGATCAAGTTCGGCGACAACGACACCTTGGGCGCGCTCGTGGCCAACCTGGTGGAAGCCGATGCCTTGGTGATCTTGACGGACCAAAAAGGCCTGTTCACTGCCGATCCGCGCAAGGACGCCAACGCCCAATTTGTGCACCAGGCCCAAGCCGGAGACGCCACGCTGGAAGTCATGGCCGGGGGCGCAGGCAGCAGCCTGGGACGTGGCGGCATGATTACCAAAATACTGGCTGCTAAGCGTGCTGCGGGTTCGGGTGCGTCTACGGTGATTGCCTGGGGCCGCGAGCCCGACGCCTTGATCCGCTTGAGCCGGGGTGAAGCCATTGGAACCTTGCTGGTGGCGCCCACCCAAAAAACCCAGGCACGCAAGCAATGGATGGCGGACCACCTGCAAATGCGTGGCGCCGTGGTGGTGGACGCCGGCGCTGCTGCCAAAGTGCGTGACGAAGGCAAAAGCCTGCTGCCCATTGGCATGGTGCAGGTGGAGGGCGACTTTTCGCGTGGCGATGTGATTGCGGTACGCGACCCCAGCGGTCAAGAGATCGCCCGCGGTTTGGCCAATTACTCAAGTGCGGAGGCGAGGCTGTTATGCCGCAAGCCGTCCTCGGAGTTTGAATCGCTGCTCGGCTACGCGGCCGAACCGGAAATGCTGCACCGGGACAACCTGGTGCTCATGCGCTAAACGCGTTTATCGCGTTAGAGGCGCGGCAGGTAGCGCGACAGCTCGGTCAGCGCCATTTCGTACACCCCGCGCTTGAAGTCCACTACCGCGTCCAGCGGCACCCAGTAGTCGTTCCAGCGCCAGGCATCGAACTCCGGGTGCTCGGTGGCACGCAAGTTCAAATTCCAGTCAAAGCCGGTGAGTTGGAGCAAAAACCAAATCTGTTTTTGCCCTTTGTAGTGGCCGCGCGCATCCCGGCGGATGTAGCGGTCCGGCACCTCATAGCGCAACCAGTCACGGGTCCGGGCAATGATGGCAACGTGCTCCGGTTGGAGCCCCACTTCTTCATGCAGTTCGCGGTACATGGCTTGCTCCGGGGTTTCGCCCCGGTCAATGCCGCCCTGTGGAAACTGCCACGAATGGGTACGTATGCGTTTGCCCCAAAAAACCTGATTCTTCTGGTTGAGCAAGACGATGCCGACGTTGGGCCGAAAGCCGTCCCGGTCAAGCATAATCA
>CAIWRE010000195.1 GCA_903914985.1 uncultured beta proteobacterium
CACATAGTTCCACACCAAATCGTTGGGGCGCAAAAAGCTGAAGGTGGAGGCCAGGTCCTGGCCTTTCATCAAGCCGCCTTGGCCCATTTCTTTTTCACGGAACTGCACAAAGGCTTCGTCGATGAACACATCCAAGATGCCGGTGTCGGTGAAGTCGAGCAAAGTGGTCAGCAAGGTGGCACTGGCCACTGGCTTTTCGCCGCGCGCAGCCAACACGGCCAGCGCGGTGGTCAGCATGGTGCCACCCACGCAAAAGCCCAGTGCATTGATGGCGCCGTCCACACCCGGTTTGCCCACGATTTCGCCGGTCACCGCAATCGCTTTGATGACCGCCTGCTCGATGTAGTCATCCCATGTTTTGGTGGCCATGGACTGGTCCGGATTGCGCCAGCTCACCACAAAGGTGCGATGTCCTTGCGCCACGGCGTACCGAATGACGGAGTTCTCCGGTTGCAGGTCCAGGATGTAGTACTTGTTGATACACGGCGGAATCAGCAGAAACGGCTTTTCAAACACCTTGTCGGTGAGCGGCTTGTATTCCAGCAGCTGGAAAAACTCGTTCTCAAAGACCACGGCGCCTTTGGTGGTCGCCACGTTTTTTCCCACGGTGAACAAGCTCTCGTCGGTCATGGACACATGGCCCTGGCGCACATCGTGCAGAAGGTTTTGCATGCCTTTGGCAATGCTTTCGCCTTGGGTTTCAATGGCTTTTTTCTGGGCTTCGGCGTTGAAGGCAAGGAAATTGCTGGGCGCTGCTGCAGCCAAACCCTGCTCTACCGCAAAGCGCAGGCGGTTGCGGGTTTTTTCGTCCGACTCCACCGCGTCCGTCATCGCGAGCAGCGCGCGGCTATTGAGCAAATACAAGGCGGCGGTAAAGGCGGCGACCGGATTGGCGTCCCAGGCCTCGCTGGAAAAGCGCTTGTCGCCGGACGCCGAAGGGTGCACCAACGCGCCCTGGGACAAAAGCTCAGCGACTTCCTTCATGTAATGCTGCTGGACCTCTTGCAACTTCTCTGGCGCGAAATTCAGCTTAGGAGGCGTGGGCAGCGGCCCGGAAGCAGCCGCAGGGGTCAGATTTTGAAAGCCTGAAAGTGCTTTGGTCCAGCTGTCGCTGACCAGGGATTGAAAATGCTCAGCCGCATGGGCCCACAGGTTTTCTTGGTCTTTCACGATGTCTCCTCGTAAATGTCGCGGCCATTCGCGCGCCCTTAGGGCATAGTTAGCCCATTATCCGGCGCATGTCCTTCATTTTTCTGACATCGCGTACCAACACCCCAAAACAAACTTGAAACCTAACTCCGATGTATTTAGTTCCCTTGGCTTGGATTTATGTGACCTTGATGATGGCGGTGGCCGAAGCCACCAATGACAACGGCACTGTGTTGGGTGCCATCGTGACCTTTGTGCTCTACGGCTTGCTCCCGGTGGGCCTCGTGCTGTACTTCATGGGGACACCGGCACGAAAGCGCGCACGCATCAAAGCCGAATCCGAGGCAGATGCCGCCAAGGCGGCCATGCAAGCGGCGTCAAACCCGCCAGAGACCCGCAGCGAAGCGGCCGCTGATTCGGTCGCGCCGGTGCGAAAAGAACCGTAAAGGGTTGCCCACAGTGCACCAGGGGGCGGTGCTGTCATTGCCGAAAATCTGGTTCACGCCCGCCGCTTGCAGGCGTTGGCGCGCCAGCAAAGCCAGGTCGGCCCGC
>CAIWRE010000196.1 GCA_903914985.1 uncultured beta proteobacterium
TTCTACAACATGTACAACCAAAAGCCGGTCGGTAAGTACAAGCTCAATGTCTGTACCAATTTGCCCTGCCAGTTGCGCGGTGGCGCGCAGGCCTTGGCCCATTTGGAACACAAATTGGGCATACACGCCGGTCAAACCACGCCCGACGGACTGATCACCTTGCAACCCAGCGAGTGCCAAGGTGCGTGTGCCGATGCGCCGGTACTGCTCGTCAACGACCGCACCATGTGCAGCTTTATGAGCAATGACAAATTGGACCAATTGATTGATGGCCTCAAGGCCTCGGAGGGTGGTCTGTGAGCGTGCACCAACTGCTTTCCCAGTTCCAAGCCACGGGCTTGGAGTCATCCTTCCACGGTCGCCACATTCAACCGCAAATCATGGCGGACTTGGATGGCGCCAACTGGGGCCTGGAGGCTTATGTGGCGCGCGGTGGCTACGCGGCACTGCGCAAAATTTTGGGTAAAGACGGAGGCGAAGGCCTGACCCAGGACCAGGTGATCGCGACCGTCAAAGAGTCCGGTCTGCGGGGTCGCGGCGGCGCGGGATTCCCCACGGGACTGAAGTGGAGCTTCATGCCCCGTCAGTTTCCCGGTCAAAAGTACCTGGTGTGCAACTCGGACGAGGGTGAGCCCGGAACCTGTAAAGACCGCGACATCATGCAATTCAATCCGCATGCGGTGATTGAGGGCATGGCCATTGCGGCGTTCGCGATGGGTATCAGTGTGGGCTACAACTACATCCACGGTGAGATCTTTCAAACCTACGAGCGATTTGAAGAGGCTTTGGAGCAAGCCCGCGCCGCTGGCTTTTTGGGCCAAGCCATCATGGGCAGCAGCTTCAATTTTGAATTGCACGCCAGCCACGGTTTTGGTGCCTACATCTGCGGCGAAGAAACTGCGCTGCTGGAGTCCTTGGAAGGCAAAAAAGGCCAGCCTCGTTTCAAGCCGCCGTTTCCCGCCAGTTTTGGTTTGTACGGCAAGCCCACCACGATCAACAACACCGAGACCTTTGCGGCGGTCCCCTGGATTATTCGCAACGGCGGTGCGGCCTACCTGGCATGCGGCAAGCCCAACAACGGCGGCACCAAGATTTTCTCAGTCAGCGGAGACGTGCAGCGCCCGGGCAACTACGAAATCCCCATGGGGACGCCATTTTCTACATTGCTCGAGTTGGCTGGCGGTGTGCGCACCGGCCGTCAACTCAAAGCAGTCATTCCCGGCGGATCCTCGGCCCCCGTGTTGCCTGCCGGCATCATGATGGACGTCACGATGGACTACGACTCCATCGCCAAAGCGGGCTCCATGCTGGGTTCGGGCGCCGTGATCGTGATGGACGACTCGCGCTGCATGGTCAAAGCGCTGCAGCGCTTGTCCTACTTCTATTCCCACGAATCCTGTGGTCAGTGCACACCTTGCCGCGAGGGCACGGGGTGGCTGTGGCGCATGGTGGACCGTATTGAAAACGGGCAGGGCCGTGCCAGCGATCTGGACATGCTCGACAGCGTGGCGGGTGACATCATGGGCCGCACCATTTGCGCGCTGGGCGACGCGGCAGCGATGCCGGTGCGCGGCATGCTCAA
>CAIWRE010000197.1 GCA_903914985.1 uncultured beta proteobacterium
GTCCAAGCCCGCACCGCCCGTGAGCTTGTCGTCGCCACCCTGTCCGTCCAGGGTGTCGTAGCCCGTTGTGCCCTTGAGGGCGTCTGCACCGGCAGTACCGAGGATGGGGGTGAACTCCACGCCTACCGTCAGGTCTTTGACCAACTTGTAGCCAGTCTTGGCGTTGGTCATTGTCACCGTGACTTCGTAAATGCCGTCGTGGTTTGTGTCTGTGGGCTGCTCGTAGTCCTTGCCGGTGGCGAAGGTGAGAGCGCCTTTGGTGGAGATTTTGAATAGGCTGGCATCCAAGCCGCTGAGGGTGTATTTGGGGGCTGTTCCAAGCAGCGTGTCGGTCACCGCGAGGGTGGTGATGGCGGTGGTGTTTTCCGCGGCAGATGTGTTGTAGTTGGCGACTTGTACCGGCGCGTTGCTTGTGACGCTCTCCAAAGTGCCACCGCCGTCGGTGTAACTTGCAACCACGCTTACCTCTTTACCAAGCTGGGCTTGGGTAACCGTAAAGCTAGATTGCGTTGCACCGGCGATGGCTTGGCCACCGGTGAACCATTGGTAACTGATAGTGCCCATGCCATCGGCGTCCGCCAGGGTGTTCGTTGCAGCGAGGGTTTGACCTAGCTTTGGCGTGCCGGTGATGGTGACTGTGCCAGTGGGGGTGTTGTTCACTGGCACATCAATAATGGTGCCAGTGGCCACGCCAGTGCTGCCCAGCGTGTAGCCATCACCTGCCACCACAGAGACCGTCAGGGTTTCTGGGGCCTCACTTATCTGGTCTGCGGTGGCGTGGACGGTCAGCGTTGCGGTAGATGCCCCAGCAGCGAAGGTCAGTTGGGCGTGTGCAGGCGCATCGGAGAATTTGGTCACAAAACCGTCCCAGCCCCCAGAGTTGGTTTGGCCGTCGATGGAGCCGGCGGTATCCCCTGCAATGTAGACCGCACCATCGGCGCCGGTTGCGACTGACCAGCCAATGTCAAAACCTGGGCCACCGGCCAACCGGGTCCAAGCTTTGGTGCCGTCGGCTGTGTACTTGATCACAAAAGCGTTCGGGCTCCCGTTGTTGGTTTGGCCGTCGATGGAGCCTGTGGTGTACCCCGCAACGTAGACAGAGCCATCCGCGCCGGTTGCGACTGAATAGCAAAATTCTTCACCCGCGCCATCGGCCAGTCGTGTCCACACTTTGGTACCGTCGGCTGTGTATTTGGTCACAAAACCGCCGCCGTTGCTGGCTTGACCGTCGATGGAGCCTGTGGTGTACCCCGCAACGTAGACAGAGCCATCCGCGCCGGTTGCCACCGAATAGCCATAGTCGTCACCCTGTCCACCGGCCAGTCGGGTCCACGCTTTGGTGCCGTCGGCTGTGAATTTGGTCACAAAACCGTCCCAGCCCCCAGAGTTGGTTTGGCCGTCGATGGAGGCGTCGGTCTGCCCCGCAATGTAGACCGAGCCATCCGCGCCAGTTGCTACTGACATGCAATCATCGAAACCGGCGCCACCGGTAAGTCGGGTCCACGCTTTGGTGCCATCGGCTGTGTACTTGGTCACAAAACCGTCTGAGCGCCCGTTGTTGGTTTGGCCGTCGATGGAGGCGCTCTCAGTCCATCCGGCAATGTACATCGAGCCATCCGTGCCGGAGGCGACCGCCAGGGCAGAGTCGGCACTCGCACCACCGGCCAGTCGGGTCCACACTTTGGTACCGTCGGCTGTGTATTTGGTGACGAAAGCGTCCCAGCTGCCGTTGCTGGCTTGGCCGTCGATGGAGCCTGTGGTGTACCCCGCAACGTAGACAGAGCCATCCGCGCCGGTTGCGACTGAATAGCCCATGTCATCACGCGCACCACCGACCAGTCGGGTCCACGCTTTGGTGCCGTTGGCGGTGTACTTGGTCACAAAACCGTCCAAGCCCCCAGAGTTGGTTTGGCCGTCGATGGAGGTGCTGTCGGTGAACCCTCCAATGTAGACCGAGCCATCTGCGCCGGCGGCGACCGCCCTGGCAGAGTCGGTACCCGCGCCACCGACCAGTTTGGTCCACTGTTGTGTGGGCGAATCAGACTTGTTCAGCACTAAGGTGCATGTGTAGTCATCCGCCGTCGCTGTGCCGCTCACGCCCAGGTTGACCGTAAGCGCAGCGCTGAGATCACCCGTGCGGGTGAAGGTGTAAACCAAGTCACCGCCCTCCATGGTTTGGGCTTGGGCAAGGGTGACGCCGACCACCACTTGTTCTACTGAGATAGCCGCACTGGACACGCTCTCAACGGTGCCCCCGCCGTCGGTGTAGCTGGCCGTTACTGCAATGGCTTTACCGACCTGGGCTTGCCCCAAGGTGAAGCTTGCACCCGCTGCGCCGGAGATGGCGGCACCATCGGCCAGCCATTGGTAGCTGATGGTGCCCAGTCCGTCCACATCTGCCAGGGTATTGGCAGCCGTCAAGGTCTGGCCTTGGGTAGGGGTGCCGCTGATGGTGACACTGCCGGTGGGGGCGTCGTTGACGTTGGTGACGACGGTGGTGGATTCGCTGCTGACGCTTTCTGGTGTGCCTAGAAGGTCGGTGTAGCTGGCGGTTACGCTGATGGCCTTGCCAACCTGAGCTTGGCCCAGGGTCAGGCTTGGACCAGTCGCGCTCGTTATAGCAACGCCATCGGCCATCCACTGGTAGCCGAGTTCGCCCAAACCGTCCGAGTCAGCCAGGGTGTTGGTGGTGGTCAGAGCTTGGCCTACTTTAGGGGTACCAATAACTGCTATCGCTCCAACTGGCGAGTGATTGAAAGACGAGTCCTGAACTTTAATCAGGAATCCATTAGAACCCCGACTATCACTGTAAACATTGACACCCGCCCAACTTAGATAACTACCGCTACCATCGGCTGGTGTGACTGCACCAGCAAGGTAAATGGCTCCATCGGGCCCAGTTTTCAGGCTCGCTAGCCAATCGTCGTCAGTTGTACCAAAAAGTTTGCACCAAACCGCTGAACCGTCGGGGTTATACCTAGTGACGAATATGTCTTTACCACCATGGCTAAACTGACTGTTATAGTTTCCAGAAACCGTTCCTGCAACGTAAATCGCTCCATCTGCACCAACGGCGCTTAAGATTCCGCCATATGCCGCGGAACTTACGGTCGATGATTTACTCCAATCCCACGCGCCGCTATCTTGTAAGGAACGAACCCATTCCTTACTACCATCTGAGTTATAACAGGTAATAAAGTCGCTTAGATTGTTGAAGCCACCGTTACTATGGCCCATAACATAGATATGGCCGTCTTGGCTAATGCTTACTCCTGCCGCAATTTCATCATTGGGGCCACCGATAAGTCGGGACCAAGATAACACCCCATTCGGAAGTACACGCTGAAGGAAAATATCAGAGCCGTTGCCATACTCAGGGCCTCCGCCATTCACTATGCCTTGAAAATTTTGGTAGCTGATGCCACAGACGATAACGCTACTATCAGAGGCAATTGAAACGATCGTACTGAAGGTGAATGACGATCCGCCAAAGTAGTCGGTCCAAAGTACACTCCCATCAGTATTCAATGCGGTAATAAATCCAAAGTGACTACCTCCGCCGCCCAAGTTTGCGTCCCTCGGAGGCAATCCGTCAAGTGCTCGGTCAGAATAACCTGATCCGGCAACATAGGTCACGCCAGCGCCATTAGTCGCCACGCAGACCGGATCACCACTTAGTGACCCATAACCATTCGACGTCATTAGGTTTGACGTATTAAAAACGACAAACCCATCTGAGTTAAATTTGGTTACATACCCTGGGCCATTGCCAGTGACATAGATATTATTTGAGGCATCAATAGAGGCACCGAGAGCACCGCCTCGGTAATTAGGTGACAAATTTAATACGTCAGTCCATCCGAGAGACGGATCTCCAACGTAACGTACCCAAACAATCTTTGGGTCAGACTCAATATTTTGATTCATAGGTACCACAGATAACTACCAAATCCTGAAACGTCAGCGCCGCGCGGTTACCCAACACCGGAATCAGCACCGCCGCCGTGCTGCCTGATCCATCTGCGAGGTACCAAAGGTCGCTTGTTGGCTTGTCGTAAATCAGGTGCCCGTTGGGTGGCACTCTGACCACCCCATGTTCGCGCCGCTTTACAAAAAATTTGTAAAGACGAACTAGTCCTTTAGAACTTAATTACAGGGATGTAATCCAATAGGCCAATCAGAGTTGCAGCCAGTGCAAACAGCCTGTGCAGTTACCGTAAAACCCTGATTTGCCGCCTACATCACCCCCGAAAAAACCATCACGGCGACCATGTCACCGGCGGCAACAGTGCCCTGGTCATGGTGCAAAACCAGCAAGCCGTTGGCCTTGACCATGGAACTGAGCACGCCGGACCCTTGGTCGCCGGTGGTTTGCACACAGAGATGGCCCTGGTCATCCGTGCTTACGATGGCACGCTGGTATTCGGTGCGCCCCGGCTTTTTGCGGATGGGCTGCGAGCTCCGCGCTTTGAGCAAGGGCGGCACCACCGCGGGGTCATTGGCATCGGCGCCCATCATGCGCCACAGGGCAGGGCGCACAAAGGCCAGAAAAGTGACCATCACCGCCACTGGATTGCCCGGCAGACCAAATAGCGGCACCTGTCCCAAGCGGCCTACCGCCATCGGCCGGCCCGGTCGCATGGCAATGCGCCAAAACACCACCCCACCTTCGCCGGGTGTGTCGCTTTGGGCGATTTTTCGCATCATGGCTTTGGTGTGGTCGGCTTCTCCCACACTCACGCCGCCGCTGGTGATGATGGCGTCCGCTTGCATTACCGCGCTGCGAAAGGCTGCTTCTAGTTGCGCCGGATCGTCCTTGACCACGCCGAGGTCTATGCATTCAATGCCCATGCGCTGCAACATGCCCCAAACGGTGTAGCGGTTGCTGTCAAACACCGCGCCTTCGCGCGGCGCATCACCCAGACTCAAAATCTCGTCACCGGTGGAAAAATAGGCCACGCGCAGACGGCGCCATACCTGAACGGTGGGCAAGCCCAGACTCGCGAGCAAGCCCAGGCTCGCCGGTCCCAGTACGCTGCCAGCCGCCAAGGCGACCTTGCCGCGTTGCAAGTCTTCGCCCCGGGCGCGCCGGTTGTCACCTGAGCCCAGTGCGTCCTTGGGAATCGTGATGTGCGGGTCATCAAGCTGCACCATTTCTTGCGGTACCACGGTGTTGAGCATGGCGGGCAAGACGGCGCCCGTCGTGATGCGGATGCACTGCCCGGGCGCAATGTCGCCTTTGTATGCTTGCCCCGCCAAGGCCGCGCCCACCACCTCTAGCCGCAGCGCTTCTCCGCTTATCAATGCGCGACCGTCAAAAGCGTAACCGTCCATTGCCGAGTTGTCGTGAGGTGGAACATCCACCGGGCTGACGACGTCGTGAGCCAGTACCCGGCCCTGGGCTTGCAAGATCGGAAGCACTTCAACCTCTTTGGGCAGTGGCACCAGTTTTGCCAGGAAAGCGTTGACCAGGTGGGCAGGCAGGGCCTGCGGGTCGTAACCCTGCAGTTCAGCGGCGATCTGTTCCAGCGTTTTCATTCGGTGTAACCGTACTAAGTATTCAGCTGCTCAAGCTCCGCCAGGGTGTTGGCGTTGAAAAAAGCCAGGGGTGTGTCGTGGGCTTGGTCAAAGGCCACGATGACGGTTCGGTGCTGTGCGGTCCACGCATCCACTTTGCGGCCACCGGCGTCCAAAAAGGCCGCCAGACTGGTAGCAAGGCCGGTGCGCATCAAACAGAATACGGGTTGCGTGCGCAGTGACATGGCGCCGTCCGGCCCCTTTTCAGGTGCTGCGGCGACGGCAATGTCTGCCTTCGCACCTTCGAGCGCCGTGGAAAGCCGTTGGAGCAGATTCGCCGGAAACCGTGGCGTGTCGCAGGCCACGGTGAGCAGGTAGCGAATCTCGGGCTCTGCCGGGGTGGCCTGGGCGTCAAGCGCGCAATGCTGTAAGCCTGTATGAAACCCTGCTAACGGGCCCGCGAAGCCTTGCAATGCATCGCCCCACACCGGACAGCCCCAGGTTTGGTAGGTTTGCGTATTGCGGTTGGCATTGATGGCAATCAGGCCCGGTGCGCCTCCGACTTGGGCGCGCAGGCGTTCCACGCAGTGCCACGCCAGCGGTTGACCTCCAAGCCGTTGCAGGCCCTTGTCTACGCCACCCATGCGGCTGCCCATGCCGCCGGCCAGCACCATGGCGCAGACGCTTGCGGGGTCGATGCCTGTCATGAATGTTCAGCCGCCGATGTAGCTCATCTCGACCCTGCGCGCTCCGGTTCCTTGGGCCTCGGGCGGAAGCGTGGCGCGCAGCAGGGAATACCGGTCCGAGCGACCCTGCCAGATGGCATTGATGGCGTCGCCCAGCGCCCGGTCGTCAACCATTCCTTCTGGGTGTCGTACCAGGCTGCGAAGGTCATAGCCCTGGCTGGCAAACAGGCAAAGATAGAGCTGCCCTTCAGTCGATAAGCGCGCGCGGTTGCAGTCGGCGCAAAAAGCCTGGGTCACACTGCTGATCACGCCCACTTCGCCCAGGGCCGGGTCGAACTGACCATCAGCATCCGCATAGCCCCAGCGTTGGGCCGTTTCTCCCGGCGCGCAGGCCTCCAGCGCCAGTAGCGGCATTTCGGAGCGCAGCCGGGCGATCACCTCGGCGGACGGCACCACTTCATCCATGCGCCAGCCATTGGTCGCGCCCACGTCCATGTACTCGATAAATCGCAGCACCACACCGGTGCCTTGAAAGTAGCGAGCCATGGGCAAAATTTCGTGGTCGTTGGTGCCTCGTTTGACCACCATGTTGACCTTGATGG
The DNA here is from genome assembly GCA_903914985.1 of uncultured beta proteobacterium. Classification (GTDB taxonomy): domain Bacteria; phylum Pseudomonadota; class Gammaproteobacteria; order Burkholderiales; family Burkholderiaceae_C; genus Allorhodoferax. Next base: position 6,806 of record CAIWRE010000197.1, read on the forward strand.
GGCCCAACCCCGCCTCCTGCGCGGCTTTGATGCCGGCGAGCACATCCGCCACCGGAAAGTCCACGTCATTCATTTTCTTGAACACCGCGTCATCCAGGCCATCGAGGCTGACCGTGACCCGTTGAAGGCCTGCTGCCTTGAGTGCCTGGGCCTTGCGGGCCAAAAGCGACCCGTTCGTGGTCAGGGTGATGTCCAGTGGCGCGCCTTCGGTGGTTCGCAGCGCGGCCAGTTGCGTGATCAAGAGTTCCAGGTTTTTGCGCAAAAGGGGCTCACCTCCTGTGAGCCGGATTTTTTGCACGCCGAGGGCCACAAACTGTTTCGCGATGCGGGTAATTTCTTCAAACGACAGCAAGGCGCTGTGGGGCAGGTAGGCGTAGTCTTTGTCGAACACCTCTTTGGGCATGCAGTAGCTGCAGCGGAAATTGCAGCGGTCGGTGACGCTGATGCGCAGATCGCGCAAAGGGCGGTTCAAGGCATCTTTGACAAGGCCGGGCGCATGAGCACCTGCCGTCAGTGGAATCTTCAGGGAACCTTGTCTTTGGTCCAACACGGGAATGGTTGGGTAGCTGCCTTGCATTTTCATGGGCTGGATTGTGGCCTAAGAAAAAAGCCTGCAGGAATCAATCCTGCAGGCTTTGTTGGAGAAGGCACCAAGCGTTAGCCTGGAGCCTGTTTTTGGATTAGCCCGTGTGAATTTTCATCATCACCGGCACGATCAGCAGCGCCACGATGTTGATGATCTTGATCAGCGGGTTGACCGCGGGGCCGGCCGTGTCTTTGTAGGGGTCGCCCACGGTGTCACCGGTCACGGCCGCCTTGTGCGTCTCGGAACCTTTGCCGCCGTGGTGGCCGTCTTCAATGTACTTCTTGGCGTTGTCCCAGGCACCGCCGCCGGTGCACATGGAAATCGCGACAAACAAGCCGGTCACGATGGTGCCCATCAGCAGCCCTCCCAGGGCCGCCGGGCCAAGCACCAGGCCCACCACGATGGGCGCGACCACGGGTAACAGGCTGGGAATCATCATTTCTTTGATGGCTGCCGTGGTCAGCATGTCGACCGCAGTGTCGTACTCGGGCTTGCCCGTGCCGTCCATGATGCCCTTGATCTCCTTGAACTGGCGGCGCACTTCCACCACCACCGCACCGGCTGCGCGGCCCACCGCTTCCATCGCCATGGCGCCGAAAAGGTAGGGAATCAAGCCGCCGATGA
>CAIWRE010000198.1 GCA_903914985.1 uncultured beta proteobacterium
ATGTCACCCGTCGGGCACGACTTGCCCCACACGGCGCTGAGCAACCGGGAGTTTGAAGTGTTCAGCCGCATCGTGCGCGGGGTGAGCATGTCGGCCATTGCCGACGAGCTGTCGCTCAGCATCAAGACCATCAGCACCCACAAAACCAACATCCTGCACAAGATGGGCATGGCCGGTCAGGTGGACCTGGTGCGCTATGCGCTAGAGCACCACCTGCTGGACGATACGCCCACCCATCCAGCGCAAGCCGGGTCCGCCGCTTAGCGCTTTCACATCCATTGCGGGTTCTCCTAGGAATATTCCGAGGCCTGCTTTCATCGCTGTCCGATGGTCGTGGGCAGCCACCCCGTTGAAACTTGGTTCCAGTCTTAGGCAGGCATGCGTCTGTCCAAGCCGATATCCAATTATTGACAAGGTGAGCACCATGGCACAACGCAACTCTTCCGGTTTGATCACACTCGCAGCGGGCGCTGCCCTGTGTTTGGCGGCGTTTTCGGTCCACGCAGAGGTGGACGTGGAAGCCGCAAAAGCCTTGGCGCGACAGAACAACTGTCTGAAGTGCCACGCCATTGAAAAAGACAAAGACGGCCCCTCATACAAGAGCGTGGCTGAAAAATTCAAGGGCAAGGCCGGGGCCGAAGCCCGCTTGATCGACCACATCATGTCGGGCGAAAAAGCCAAGTTCGCTGACGGCCACGAAGAAGAACACAAGGTCGTCAAGACATCGCCACCCAAGGACATGGCCCAGATCAAAAACCTGGTGCAGTGGATCTTGTCGCAGTAAGCACCCACCCCGAAGCACCAATATTTGCTGGGAATCGTCATGAAAAAAATCTCCAAACTGCTCGCGGCCTGTGCCTTGCTGACAGGCCTGTTCTCTGCGCCCGCCTGGGCCCAGGACAACAACTTGCCCGAACTCGCGGCGGGCGCTACCAAGTCTGCATTGGCGCAAGAGGCGCTGAAAAAAGACGCGGTGTGTACCAAGTGCCATGACGAGAGTGAAAACGCACCCATCCTCAGCCTGTACCAGACCAAGCATGGCGTGCGCGGTGACCCGCGCACGCCCACCTGCCAGTCCTGCCACGGCGCCAGCGACAAGCACTTGAAGGGCGACACCAGCGGCAAAGGTCGACCTGCGCCGGACCATGTGTTCAAAAAAGGGGTGTATTCAGCCTCCGGCGATAAAGAGCGCGCCGACCAGTGCTTGAGCTGCCACAAAGGTGGAAAACGCAACAACTGGGATGGCGGACAACACCAAAACGCGGGAGTAGCGTGCAATGACTGCCACGTTGTACACCGCCCCAAAGACAAACTACAAGACAAGAAAACCCAAACCGAAGTTTGCTACAGCTGCCACAAAGACCAGCGCGCGGATGGCAAGAAGCTGTCGCACCACCCTATTGCGGAAGGCAAAGTCGCCTGCTCGGACTGCCACAACCCCCACGGTTCTACCGGCCCCAAGATGCTGAAGAAAAACACGGTGACCGAGACCTGCTACCAGTGCCATGCAGAAAAACGCGGCCCCTTCCTGTTCGAGCATCAACCGGTAAGCGAAGACTGCGCGAACTGCCACACGCCCCACGGCTCCAACATCACACCCTTGTTGAAATCCCGTGCGCCATTCCTCTGCCAGGAGTGCCATGACGGCACCCATGCCAGCGGCACACCTGCGGGTCCCAATGCCGCAGGACGCCAAGGTGGACTCTCATCCACCAACGCAGCAACGCCGCCCGCCGCCCTTTACCCCAGCAAGAACCTGGTGGGCAACGCATGCATGAACTGCCACCGGCAAGTTCACGGAACCAACAGCCCTGCGGGCGGTTACCTCCAACGCTAATTCAAGGGGATTCATCATGAAATCTAACCAAGAACATTTCACTCTCAGTCGTGTGGCTGCGGCCGTTCTCGCAGTCTGCCTGTCACCTTCCTGGTCTTTCGCACAGGAAGAGGGGGCAGACGAACTCACCCGTGCCCACAGCAGCGTGGAAGTCGGAGTAGCGGCCCCCTCGGCGGCATCGGCCAAATTCGGTGAGTACAACGGCCTGAGCAAGGTCGAGGGCGGCGTAGTGCTCAATGCCAATATCCGGGGTGGAGATGCGTATGGTGCGGGCACTGGCTCGCAGCGTTGGGAGCTCAAGGCAAGCGACTTGGGTACCACCTCGCGTGAATTGGGCGCTAATTACAGCGACCAGGGTCAGTGGAACATTGGATTCAACTACGACGAGCTCAAACACAATCTGTCCGATACCTACCAAACGCCCTATACCGGGGCTGCAGGGTCGAACAGCTTCACCCTGCCAGGTTTTGGCCTTGCACCCAACACCACCACTTTGAGCGGCCCCCAACTTGGGGCCTACCAGAATGTCAATATCGACACCACCCGCAAAAACACCTCAGTCAACGCAGGTGTGGAAATCAATTCGCGCCTGGGGTTGAAATTTGATTACAACCATCTGGAGCAAACCGGTTCCAAGCTGATGGCCTTCGGGTCGGCGGGTTTTGCCTCGTCGGGCACGGCGCCGGCGGGTGAGGCGGTGTCCATTCTGCCCAACCCCACCCAGTACCAAACTGATACCGTCAACCTCGCAGTCAATTGGACCGGGGACAACGCGAACATGACAGCCGCCTATTACGGTTCCATCTTCCGTGACGGCTATGACCGGGTGAATTTCACCACCTTTGCAACGGCCAACAACCTGCAGACCATGAGCACTGCGCCGGGCAATGACTTTCATCAGCTCAGCCTGAGCGGCGGTTACGGACTGACGCCGACGACCAAGTTGACCGGATCGGTGTCCACAGCCCGCAACACGCAAAACGACGCGTTTGTTGTGGACTCCTTCATGTACGTCAACACCGGTACAGCCCCTGGCAATGCCAATACATCGTTAGGCGGTGTGGTGGTGACGCAGCACGCCGACCTGAAACTGACCGACAAAACCACACGGGATTTGACGCTGTCCGCCGGTTACAAATACGACCTGCGGGACAACCAGACGGCTTCGGCGATCTACAACTTCCAGGCCATTGGCGCAAACAATATTGCCTACTATCCGAACACACCGCTGAGTTTCAGGAAGAACCAGGCGGAGCTTGCGGCCGACTACCGGCTGGACAAGACGCAACGGGTGCGCCTGGCCTACAACCGGGAAGATGTTGCGCGCTGGTGCGACCAGTATGCAGTGGGTGGCAGCAACTATCCCGCAGGAACCAATTGCGTGGTGGCGGTGTCCAGCAACGATGACAAACTCAGTGCCACCTACCGCGCGATGGCCACCGAAGAACTGGCGACCAACCTCGGCTACTCCTACAGCAAGCGCGTGACCACGTCCGACCCTAACGCGATTGTTTCCATGATTGGCGTACGTGGCGGCGATACAGGATCGACGGTAGGAACCATCAAAGGCCTGAATGGAGGCGATTACCTGGGTTTCTACCCCTTCTTTGACGCCTCCCGCGCGCAACAAATGACCAAGGCAGGCTTCAATTGGCAAGCCAACGATGCATTGACGGTGGGCTTCAGCGCACGCTACACGGACGATCGCTACGACTCGCTCTACGGCGTTCAATCGGGCAATGGCCGCGGCGTGAATGTCGATGCGACCTACACCTACACTGAAAACAGCTCAGTCACAGCGTATGTCACCCAGCAGTCCAACGAGCGTCAACTGACCAGCCAGCAACGCTCCATTGCGCAGGGAGCCGGTGCGGCATCGGCCACCGCCATTGCAATACCAGCAGGCGCCACGTGGACCAACAACCTCAAAACGGAAGACCTGACGCTGGGCATCAGTTCCAGGAAGGGGGGGCTGATGGGCGGCCAGTTGGACCTGGTGGGGGACCTCAGCTACTCGCTGGGTCGCTCCAGCTACGGCACTGTTCTGAACTACAGCACGGCGACCACCGGTGGTGTGGTGTGCAGTGATCCACGGATCCTGTCATGCGGCAACTTGCCGGATATCCGGGCAGAGGTCGTCAGCCTCAAGCTCACAGGCCACTATCAGGTGGACAAAGCCAGCAAAGTGGCCTTGGGTTATCTGTTTCAAAAGCTGAGCAGCGAGGACTACCTCTACAACGGTTTGCAATACGGCTCCAACCCGAGCTCCATGTTGGCAACCAACCAGGCCACGCCCAACTATTCGATCAACGCGGTCACGTTGACCTATATCTATAACTTCTAAGGCACAAGCGGGACCTCCTTCGGTCCCGTCGCCATTGGATCAATAGCAAGGAGTCAGAAAAATGGACAGCAACCCCGGTGCACTCAAGCGCTTTTGGACCTTTATCAGAAAACCCAGCGCCAAGTATTCGCTGCTGGCGATTTCCAGCTTGTCGTTTGTGGTCGGCATTTTGTTCTGGGGGGGCTTTAACACCGGGATGGAGATGACCAACACCCTGGAGTTCTGTACCACTTGCCACGAAATGCGGGACAACGTCTACCAGGAGTACAAAGAGACGATCCACTTCTCCAACCGCACCGGTGTGCGGGCCATTTGTTCGGACTGCCATGTGCCCAAGGAATGGACGCATAAAATGATTCGCAAGGCCAAAGCCAGCTTTGAGGTGTGGGGTAAGCTCACCGGCTATATCGATACCAAGGAAAAATTCGAGGAAAAACGCATGGAACTGGCGACCCACGAGTGGGCTCGCATGAAAGAGACCAATTCCCGCGAGTGCCGCAACTGCCACGCTTTTGAGGCCATGAGCCCCGAATTGCAAAAGCAGACGCCCTATAAAAAGCACATGAAGGCCAAGGAAGAAGGCAAAACCTGTATCGATTGCCACAAAGGCATTGCCCACCACCTGCCCAAAGAGTACGTAGATCCTGACGAATAAACCACCATTGCATGCTTTCTGTTTCTGACCTGACTTGCGTTCGCGGCGACCAAACCCTCTTCTCAGGGGTGAGTTTCGACTTGAACGCAGGCCAGTGGCTGCATTTGGAAGGCGCCAATGGGTCCGGGAAAACGAGTTTGCTGCGCATTGCGACCGGCTTCACCCCTCCTTCCAAGGGCGAAGTCCGCTGGAAAGGTCGTGGTCTGACCGAGGCGCCTGAGGCTTTTCATTCTGAGCTTTTGTACCTGGGCCACGCACTGGCCCTGAAGGACGAACTTTCCGCGCTCGAAAACCTGGAGGCTGACGCGGCGATCGCCGGTCGCCAATTTGTGCGAAGCGACGCCGTTTCCGCACTGCAGCACTTGGGCTTGCGCGGACGCACCAAACTGCCTGTTC
>CAIWRE010000199.1 GCA_903914985.1 uncultured beta proteobacterium
AATCCGCACTTGGAGCCCGCACAGTGGCAGGCCTACAACGCGCCGTTTCCCGACAAAGGCCACCGTGCAGCGCTACGCGCTTTCCCGCCCATGGTGCCGGAGTTTGCGGACTCGCCAGGCGCAGCCATTTCGCGCCGCGCCCAGGCCTTTTGGCAACACGATTGGACTGGCAAAACCCTGATGGCCATTGGTCAGCAAGACCCTGTTTTGGGTGAGCCGACAATGCGCGCTCTGCAAAAAATGATTCGAGGCTGCGATGAGGTGATGCTTCTGCCGCAAGCCGGTCATTTTGTGCAAGAGCACGGTGAGTCCATCGCCCAACGCGCCCTTGCCACCTTTGGAGCCAGTGACGCATGAGCCACATCTACATTTACTCCCCTTCAGGCGCGGTGCGTGACAAAGCGGCGTTTCGACGCGGGTTGAATCATTTGCGCAGCCTGGGCCACGAAGTTGAGGTTGATGCCGATGCGCTGACACGCCATCTGCGTTTTGCCGGAGACGATGCCACGCGCCTCGCGGCCATCGGCCGCGCTGCGGCCAGCGGTGCCGATGTGGCCTTGATTACCCGGGGCGGCTATGGACTGACCCGGATCTTGCCGTCTTTGCCCTACGGGGCGCTGGCCAAGGCGGTGGAATCAGGCACTCAGTTTGTCGGACAAAGCGATTTCACGGCGCTGCAGACAGCGCTCCTGGCGAAAACAGGGGCCATCACCTGGCAGGGGCCAGCGCTGGGCGAGGATTTTGGTGCCGAGGCGGGTGTCGATGACATCATGCAAGCCTGCTTTGACGATTTGCTGCTGGAGCAGGGCGAGGGCGCGGGCTGGCGCATGGCTGCCACGCAGGCGCACCCGGATTTTGAAGTGCACAACGCCAAACTCTGGGGCGGCAATCTCTCGGTTTTGACTTCCTTGCTCGGAACACCTTTTTGGCCCAAGGTCAAAGGCGGCGTATTGTTTTTGGAAGACGTGGGCGAGCATCCTTACAAAATCGAGCGCATGCTGACGCAACTGCTGCACGCTGGTGTGCTGGCGCAGCAAAAGGCGATTGTGTTGGGACAGTTCACCAGTTTCAAGCTGGTGCCGCATGACAAAGGGTTCAAGCTCGCCACCGTGGTCGCCTGGTTGCGCAGCCAACTGTCTGTTCCGGTGCTGACCGGTCTGCCGTTCGGCCATGTGCCGACCAAGGTGCTTATGCCGGTGGGTGCCAAGGTCGACCTGGCAGTGCAAGGGCGGGACGCCTTGCTGGTGTGGGGGCACATCTGAACCTGAGCCCTAGAGGCTTGGATACTCGAATCCTTTTATTAACATAATATACATCGTATGAAGTAAAGAATGCAACTAGGGCTTGAGTCGCTTAGCAATCAAGTCGTAAGATTCTTTGCGCAGACCCTGCTGCGCGAAGTCCAGCGCACTCAGCCCCACTGCATTGCGCAGGGTGATGTCTGCCCCGGCATCCAGCAAGATCGCCACGCTGGCCGCATTGCCATACATGGCGGCCACCATCAGTGGCGTGGTTTGGTTGGGCGACTCCGCATCCACGTAGGCAAAGTGCTCCAGCAGCAAGCGAATCACCGCAGCGTGGCCGCCGGTAGCTGCGTAATGCAGCGGCGTCCAACCGGGCTTGTTGACATCTGCATCAAGCGCAATCAAGCGCTCGCAAACTTCCAACATACCGGCCAGCGCGGCCAGCATCAGTGCGCTTTCGTCATGTTCATTGCGAACCTCTGCCTGAAGTCCGGGTGCGTCGACCAGGACTGCGAGGGTCTTCAGCGACGATTGGCGAACCGCCATCAAAACCGCTGGCGCGCCTGCCGGACCGACCGTGTTGACGTCAAAGCCGCGGTTCAGCAATTGCTTGACGGTGGATGCATCGTCTCGCTGTACCGCTTTGAAAAAATCATCATACGAACCAGAAAATGCAGAAAACCCATTAAAAACAATTAGATAGACAAGATATTTAAGGTAACTTATTCGAATTGGCATCACGCTACGCCAGAAAACAGGCGGGTGAAGTTAGCGCTCGTCGCAGCGGCGATGTCCTCCACACTGCAGCCGCGCAAACTGGCAATTTGCTGCGCAACCAGCGGCACAAAAGATGGATTGTTGGTTTTTCCACGGTGCGGCATCGGAGCCAGGTAGGGACTGTCCGTCTCAATCAACATACGGTCCATCGGTACCCAACTCGCCACATCACGCAAATCCTGGGCGCTTTTGAACGTCAAAATACCGGAAAACGAAATGTAAAAACCCAGTTCCAATGCCGCCTCGGCCACCGCAGCAGACTCGGTAAAGCAGTGGAACACACCACCCGCAGCCGTCTCGCGCCCGTCCTCGCCCTCCTCGCGCAGAATCGCCAGCGTATCTTGCGAGGCACTGCGGGTGTGAATGACCAGCGGTTTTTTCAGGGTCCGTGCGGCGCGGATGTGGGTGCGAAAACGTGCGCGTTGCCATTCCATGTCGGCAATGGTGCGGCCGTTGAGACGGTAGTAGTCCAATCCGGTCTCACCGATAGCGACCACGCGCGGCAAGGCCCCGCGCTCCAGCAGGTCTGTGATCGACGGCTCGGCAACGCCTTCGTTGTCAGGATGTACGCCAGCGGTCGCCCAAAAATTGCCATGGGCCAGCGCCAATCCATGCACTTCCGCAAACTCCTCCAACGTCGTGCAAATGCACAGGGCCCTGGTCACCTGCGCCTTTTCCATCGCCTGGCGAATGCCGGGAAGCTCGCTTTTGAGTTCGGGGAAATTGAGGTGGCAGTGGGAATCGGTAAACATCAGCGCGAGCCGCGGTTAAAGGGTCTGGTTCCGGCGATCCGAATCCAGCAGGTTACCCAGTATCCCCTCTATCTTTTGCTTGATCGCAAGCGCATTGGCATCGGCTGGAAACCGAATTCCGACCCCTTGCGAGCGCCCATGCTGGGAGTTGGCAGGCGTAATCCAGGCCACGATGCCGGCAATTGCGTAACGCTGGGGATCGTCAGGGAGGGACAGCAGCATGTACAACTCATCACCCAGCGAGTACTCCCGGCTGGTGACGCTGAAAAGTCCCCCATCCTTGAATGAAGAAATGTAGGCTGCGTGAAGCGCTGCCCGGTCTTTGAGCGTGAGTTGCATCACGCTGGGCCGTGAAACAGAGGTACTGAGTACTGAGTCAGACCAGGCTGCAGCCACAGAATTGGGGGAGTTGCTTGGAGCAAGTGCCATGGTGCGTGCCTTATAAAACGGTCGCTGAGCCCAACACCGTTTGGGCTTGGCTGACCAGTGACTCTAACAATAAACCGGCGTTAAATGGGTGTTCGATCGTGCGTTTCTGGTCACTGAGCGAGCGGCCCCACTGGTTGAGTGCTGTCACGGTGGGCGCGCCCACCAGGTCGGATGCAGCAAAAAAGCGGGGTTCTGCACCCAGGCGAACGACAAGCAAGTCATGGCAGAGCTTTTGCAGCGCATCCAGCACTCTCGCAGGACTCCAGTCCCGAACTGCACCCACGTCGCCGCGCAGCATGGACTTGGGCAAGGCACCCCACGCCGCCGGATCCAGGCCGGCATTGGCAAAGTCCAATGCATCTTGCGGGCGTCCACCCGTGGCCAGCAAGGCCTGGCTTGCGCGCACGGCGTCCATCCCGTGGCTCTGAAGCCATTGGGTGCTGGTCGCATGATCGGGCCAGCGCATGGTGTGGCCCAGGCAGCGGCTGCGGATGGTCGCAAGCAGCCGGTGGGCAGCTTCGCTCGCCAGAACGAATTTGACATCTCCCGGCGGTTCTTCCAGGGTTTTGAGCAAGGCGTTGGCGGTGACGTTGTTCATGTCCTCGGCAGGAAACACCAACACGGCCTTGCCGCGTCCGCGGGCGCTGGTGCGCTGGGCAAACTCAACGGCGTCGCGCATGGCATCTACGCGGATTTCCTTGCTGGGTTTGCGCTTTTTGTCGTCGATCTCGGCCTGGGCACGTTCGCTCAAGGGCCAGCCCAAGTCCAGCATCCAGGTCTCAGGCATCAGCACACACAAGTCCGCATGGGTGCGAACATCGATGGCGTGGCAACTGCCGCACTGCCCACATGCGCCATCTTCCTTTGGATGCTCGCACAACCACGCCCGTGCCATGGCCAAAGCCAGGTCATATTGGCCCAGACCCGACGGCCCGGTCAACAACCATGCATGTCCACGCTGGGCCAGGAGCTCACGCGTTTGTGCCGCGATCCATGGCGCCGGCAGATCGATGGCCGTGTCTGCGGCGCTCAAGGCAACAATCCTTTGCTGCGCACTGCATGCAGCACGCTTTGCCATACCGCCTCGGGGTTTTGGTTGGCGTCAATGCGGGCAAATCGCGCCGGGTCCTCGTCATGGCGGCGGGCATATCCCGCAGACACCTTTTCAAAAAACGCACCGGGCTGCGATTCAAATTTGTCGGGTACGCGGGCACCCGCAAGCCGCTGCGCCGCAACGCTGGCAGGCAGGTCAAACCACAAGGTCAAATCTGGCTGGAGCATGGGCTTGGCGGCGTCACTCGCCGGAGCACCGCCCTGCACCCACGCTTCCAGGGTCTTGAGCACGTCCCATGCAAATTCGCGTCCCGCGCCCTGGTAGGCAAAGGTTGCATCTGTGAAACGGTCGCATACCACCACTTTGCCCTGTGCCAAGGCAGGTGCGATCACCCGAACAATATGATCGCGCCGTGCGGCGAACACCAGTAACGACTCGGTCAAAGCGTCCATCGCGTCGTTCAGAACCATCGTGCGCAATGCCTCTGCCAAGGGTGTGCCCCCAGGTTCGCGCGTGAGGATGACTTCCCTGCCCTGCGCTTCCAGGGCTTGGGCCAAAGCTGCGATATGCGTGGACTTGCCCGCACCGTCGATGCCTTCAAAACTGATAAATAAGCCGCTCATTGTTCTCTGTATTGGATAGGTGGCGCTATTTTCCACGCTGGTATTGGTTGACGGCCCGATTGTGCGCGTCCAGCGTCTCGGAGAACTGGCTGGTGCCGTCGCCTCTGGCCACAAAATACAGCGCTTTGGAGGACGCGGGGTGGACGGCCGCAGCCAAGGCCTGGCGTCCGGGCATGGCAATCGGCGTGGGGGGCAGTCCCGCCCGGGTGTAGGTGTTGAACGGTGTATCGGCCAACAAATCGGCCTTGCGCAAATTACCGTCGAACGACGGCCCCAGGCCATAAATCACGGTCGGGTCGGTCTGCAGGCGCATGCCTAGAAGCAGGCGGTTGTGAAACACCGCGGAGATCTGCGGTTGGTCGCGGGTGCGTCCGGTCTCTTTTTCAATGATGCTGGCCAATACCAGGGCCTGGTCCGGTGACTGCAAAGGGAGCTTGGGGTTGCGCTGATCCCATGCAGCCGCAAGCCGCTTGTCCATGGCGTGCAGCGCGCGTTGCAGCACCGCCAGGTCGCTGGAGCCTTTGGAATAGGTGTAGGTGTCCGGGAAAAAACGGCCTTCAGGCGCTACACCGGGCCGGCCGAGTTGCGCCATAAGCTGAACTTCGGTCATTTGCGCGCTGTCAGGCCGCAAGTTGTCGGCACGCTGTAGCGCGTCGCGCACCTGGCGGAAGTTCCATCCCTCCACCAGCGTCACGCTGCGTGACGCTTCGTCGCCCTGAACGAGCTTTTGCAATAAGGTGCGAGGGCTCACGTCGCCCTGCAATTCGTAGCTGCCAGCGCGGATTTGCCTCGCTTGGCCCGAGACACGAAACCACCCGTAGAGCAGCTGCGGCTGCACTGACACGCCCGCATTCGCCACCGCTGACGCCACTTCGCGGGGGCTGGCGCCGGGTTCAATCGAGAGGTCCACCAAAGACGCGTTCAACGCCAGCGGCGCATTCACCCACCAATAGCCCAGTGAGGCGACTAGCATGGACGCGAACAGGCCAAAAAATACGATGCCGCGCAAACGTCGGCCCCAGGTTGAACGCACGCTTTTATTGCTCCCTTTTCTTTAGAACAGGTCCATCATAAAGCGATACGGCGGCAGGGTTAGACTGCGGCCTACCGAACCCGACGCCTTCCTTCTTCAGCACGGATGCACCCATGAAAAAACGCAAATCAACGCCCTCCTCGACCATGAAGCACAGCGCCAGCATCTGGGACGGTGAAGTGGGCAACTCCCGCTGCATCGATGTCGTCCATTGGGAAGGCGATATCACGCCCGAAGAGCTCGCCAATGTGGCGAGCCAGATTTCGCCCGTCTGGGAAATGGTCGATTTGCAACTCGACCCCGCGCATCCGCTGCACGGCAATGCCTACCACTTGCGTCGCCTGACCGATGACGAGTACGAAGAGGCAGAGTTCTACAAGCGCCGCGCGGCGTTTGAGGCCAAGCATGTGGGTAAACGCGTCTGGGTCCATGGCTACCATATCGAAGTGCGTCCAGGGGAACACACCGACCAACCCTTCTATTACGACATGATGTTCAGCACGGTGTTTCACACGCTGGACGAGATTGAAGCGCTGTGCGACAAGCACTATGGCGCTGGGGTGTGGGACGAGTACAGCCTGTACCTCGACCACAAGCTTCCCAATCCCCTGCCCATCGATTTTTGAGCCGGGCGCGCTGGATTTAGCGCCCCCTTTTAGCGGGTTTGGTGCGTGGGTTGGCGCGTTGCCCACCAACTCATGGCCATGGCAGCCAGCAGACCTGTCAAGCCAAACCAGTGCAAGGCGTCCATCTGGCCATGCGCAATCAGCCAGCCGCCGCTGCCCGCCCCCAAGGCCTGACCGGCGTACATGGCCGCGCTGTTGAGCGCAATCGACCCTGAGGCCAACAAGGGTGCAATACCCACCAGACGCGCTTGCTGGGCCGAGTTGGATGCAAAGCAACCCAAGCCCCAAGGAACACAAATCAGCGCCGCGACCGCGATCGTGTCGGCCAAGGGCCACACCAATAGGCTGAGCGCCATGCTCGCCACGGCCCACATCACGGCCCGTGGCGCTCCTATGCGGTCAATGTGGCGGGACATCAGCACATTGCCCAGCAAGCCGCATGCGCCAAAGCAGGCGAACAATACGCTGAGCTCCACCGGCGTGACCTGCAGATGCACCTTGAAGTACGGCGCGAAATAGGAAAACAAAATGAATTGACCGGCGGAATACAAAAGCGTCACCGCCACACACAGCATCAGCGCGCGGGACTGCAAGGTCTCACCCCATGCGGCGCGCGAAAACGCGGGGGGCTTGATGCCGTTGGGCAGGCTGCGCCAGACCCAAGCCGCACTGATCGCACTCAATAGACCCACAACTCCAAAGGCGGCGCGCCAACCCAGAGTGCCGCCAATCCAGGCACCCATGGGCACTCCGACGACCGACGCCACAGACCAGCCGAGGACCACGAAGGTAATCGCGCGCCCGCGCTGTTCGGGCGTGACCAACAGGCCAATGCAAGCCGCGGCCTGGGGCGTAAAAATGGCCGGGGCAATCACGGCCAACACCCGCACCACCATCAAGGAGGCGAAGTCCGGCATCAGTGCGCTCAGACCCAAAAACAGTGCGTACCACAGCATGGTGAGCGCCAACAGCCGCCTGCGGTCC
>CAIWRE010000200.1 GCA_903914985.1 uncultured beta proteobacterium
TCGGGCCCGCACTTCAGGGGGCGTTCTGCGTTGGTTTTTTGTGCTGCCCTTTGCGGTGCTGGCTTGGCTCTCAGGCGGGGGCAGCAGCCTGCCGCACTGGACAGCGCCTGCGTGGGCGAGCCTTGCACCGTTTGCGGGCGTGGCCTTGGCGGATTTCTGGGGGCAGGGGCTGGACCGCCGCCGCCTGAGTCGATTCTTTTTAGGCGCATGGGTCGCCCTGCAAGCGATGGCGAGTGCGGGTTTGCTTTGGCTGATGCTGAGTGCGGGCTGGCCGGTCTTGCCGCGCACGGCGGACGATGCACCGGTGGGTGCCAATCCCTTTGTCGATGTGTACGGCTGGCAAGAGGCGGGTACCAAGGCCAAAGCGCTTGCCGCGCAGCAGGGCCTGGGCAGTGTGTCGGTGCAGCACTGGACGCTGGCCAGCCGTTTGGGCTGGTACGCCCAGCCCTTGCCGGTGCATGATTTGGAAGACCGTGTTGACCAGTTCACTTTGTGGGCCGGGCCCTTGCCCGTGGGCGCAGACACGCTCCTGGTGGATTGGTCAGCCATGGCCTATGCGGTGCCGCTCGGGGAGCACGGCTTTGAGAAGTGCGAGCTGCTGGCCACGCAGGTCGCTACGCATTGGGGTAGCCCGGTCTCGAGCTTTCGCTTTTATGCCTGCCAGGGCTGGTCGGGCAAACCGCAGCCGCGTTTGAGGATGGAATAAATGACGGACTCCGGCTTGCGCCCTACCTTTCACCCTACCTTGCGCCTGTGCCTGCTGCCGCTGACGCTGTTGGGCGTGTGCGCGCCCTTGTGGCTGCATTGGGGAGAGCCGGGGCTGTTTTTGGCGATCAACCAGGCTTGCATGCTGCTACCCGCGCCGGTATGGACCGGGTTGTCGCTGCTGGGCAATGCCTGGGGTGTCTTGGCGGTGACTTCACCCTTGCTGCTGCTGGCACCCCGATTGCAATGGGCCTGGCTGTGCGCCGTGCCCTTTGGCGTGCTGTTTGCGCGTTTGGGCAAGGGTTTGCTGGACAGTCTTCGCCCGGCGGCCGTGGTGGACAACCAGCTGTTTCGCATCGTGGGGGAGAAGCTCGAGTTGGCATCCATGCCCTCCGGCCACACGCTCACCGCTTTTGCGGTGGCCAGCAGTTTGTACTTCGCGTTAGACCAGCCGCGCCGTAGCCGTTTTGTGTGGTTGTGGCTGCTTGCAGCGGCGGTGGGCCTGTCGCGCATTGCGGTGGGCGCGCATTGGCCAGGTGATGTGGCGGTGGGAGCGTGCTTGGGCGTGATCGCCGGTTTGCTGGGCCATGTGCTGTGGCGCCGCTTGGGTGCCGCGTATTGGAATCCCCAAGGCTGGCGCCTGCGCGTGCTTGCGTTGCTGTTCGCTGCGACTGTCTACACGCTGCTCGACGCGCCGCTGGACTTTGAGGAGAACCTGCTGCTTCAGCGCTTCTTAGCGGCGCTGGTGTCGGTGGTGCTGCTGGTATTTGCCATGCGAAGCGCCAAGGCGCTCAGGGTCGAGTAGGCCGCGCCTGCGGCCGGGTCCCACTGCGCAAGGGCTTCTGCCTGGCGTGCAATCGCCGCTGTGTCGCCCCGCGCGGCCGGACCGGTGAGCGCGCCTTGCGGCCCCAAGCGGGTGATGTTGGCCACCGCGTTTTGCAAGAGCGATGCCCGCAGATGGGGAATGAGCGTTTGCGGCACACCGCTCTTTTCCCAGGCGTCCTCAGCCAACGCTTGCAGAACGGGAACAAAGTTGGTCGCAAACACGGCGCCTGCGTGGTAGAGCAGTTTGTCCTGGCTGCGCACGTCAAAGCATTGCGCGCCAATGGCAGAAAACGCGGCCTTCAAGGGCTCGCAAGCCCCAGCGTGACCTTCCAGCGCACACGGTGTTCCGGCAAATTGGGTGCAGGCGCTGGCGGGGTTGGCAAAGCTCAAGATGGGGTGCGCACTTGCGGTGCGCCAGCCCAGCGCAGCCAGGGGTGCGAGCTCTGCTGCTGACAAAGCGCCGCTGCAGTGAAATGCGATCGTTCCCAAGTGCGATTCCATCGCCACGGCATGCTGCGCCAATGCGCTTGCGGCAGCCGCAATCCGGGCATCTGTCGTGGCAATCAGCCACAGGTCAGCGGGGCGCATGGCGTCCAGACTGGGTGTTGGGCTACCAGCGCCTATGAATTCGCAAGCGGTTTGTGCACTGGCCAGCGAGCTTGTCAGCACGTCTTGCACCGCAAACACCCCGGCCTGCGTCCACAGGCGCGCCAGGGTTTGGCCGACGCGTCCCGCGCCTATCAGGTTCAGGGTGGGCAGGGCAGCGCTCATGGGCTAGACCACCAGCGGGTTTTCTTGCATGGCTTCGCACTGCTCTTGCAGCATTTGCACCTGGCCCTGCCAGTAGTCGCTGGAGCCAAACCACGGAAAGTTGACTGGAAAGGTCGGGTCACTCCAGCGCCGGGCGAGCCATGCGCTGTAGTGAATCAGGCGCAGGGTGCGCAGAGGTTCGATCAAGGCCAGTTCTTCGCGGTCAAATTCGCGGAACTGCTCGTAGCCGTCCACCAGCGCGCCCAATTGGCGCGAGCGCTGGCTGCGGTCGCCGCTGAGCAGCATCCACAGGTCTTGCACTGCGGGGCCGGTGCGGGCATCGTCCAAGTCCACAAAGTGGGGGCCAGGCCCGGCACTGGCCGCGGCATCGGTGGGGGTCCACAAAATATTGCCGGGGTGGCAGTCGCCATGCAGGCGCAACAGGCGGATGGGCGATGCCTGGCCGGTCAGGGCCGGGTGCTGGGCTATCAGGTCCATGGCCTCGTCGCAGGCGCGGGCCCAGGCCGATTGCACGTCCAGCGGCACCAAATCGTGGCCCAGCAGCCAGTCTTTGGGCTCCTGGGCAAAGGTCGCCAGGTTCAGCGCGGGACGGGTGGCAAAGCTGCGCTTGGCGCCCACACTGTGGATACGGGCCAAAAAGCGGCCGATCCACTCCAGCACCTCACCGTCGTCCAGCTCCGGGGGGCGTCCACCGCGGCGCGGGCTCACGCTGAAGTCAAAGCCGCCGAAGGGGTGCAGCGTGGCACCTAGCAAATGCATCGGTCCAATGACGGGAATCTCGGCGTCCATCAGCTCCCGGGCGAAGGTGTGCTCTTCCAGAATCTGCGCCCGGGTCCAGCGCTCAGGCCGGTAAAACTTGGCCACCACCGCGCCACCGTCCTCCAACTGCACCTGGTAGACCCGGTTTTCGTAGGACGAGAGGGCGGTCAGACGCCCGTCACCGCGCAGGCCCACCGAGTCCAGCGCGTCCAGCACGACGTCGGGGGTGAGCGATTCAAAGGCATGGTGCATGCCCTGATTGTCAACGCTGGGCGTCTGGCCTAAGCTCCTTAGAGGTACATATTTGAGCGAGGTGCTGCATGGGCTATGACGAAACAGCGGTGTTGCGAGGTGGTTTTGCCCCCGTGGAGCATGAAATCACGGTGGATTTGACCGCCATAGAGGGTGAAATTCCGCGTGACCTGCACGGCATGCATGTGCGCAATGGCCCCAACCGCCAGTTTGCCGCTGCCGGCCGCTACCACTGGTTTGACGGCGACGGCATGCTGCACGCGCTGCGCTTTGACGGCGGGCGGGCGCAGTACCAGAACCGCTGGATCAGCACCCAAAGCCTGAACGAGGAGCGCGCTGCAGGAATTGCGCTTTGGCAAGGCATCAAAGATCCGCCGCGCCGCGACCGGCCCGACATGCCGCTCAAAAATACGGCCAACACCGACGTCAAATTTTTTGCCGGCGAGCTGCTGGCGATGTGGTACCTGGGTGGAGAAGTGCACCGGGTACGGCCGTCCGATTTGCACACCACCGGCACCCTGGCCATGGACCCGCGGCTGGCGGGCCTGCATATCTCGGCCCACTCCAAGGTGGACGAGCGCACCGGTGAATTCATCTTTTTTTGCTACGGCAAAGAGCCGCCCTATATGCACTACGGTGTGCTCGACAAAACCGGTGTGCTCACAACCCTGGTGCCTGTGGCACTGCCGGGCGCGCGCCTGCCGCACGACATGGCCGTGACCCGCAACTTCAGCGTGTTGCACGACTTGCCCTTGTTCCAAGACCCTGAGGCTGCGGCGGCCGGGCGACACAAGGTGAGCTTTTACCCCGAGTTGCCGTCGCGCTTCGGGGTGATTCCGCGCCATGGCACAGCCGCTGACATTCGCTGGTTTGAAGCGGCGCCTGCCTACATGTACCACGTGTCCAATGCCTGGGAGGAAGACGATGGCCAGGGCGGCATCGAGATCGTGATGACCGGCACGCCCTTCAAACCGCAGTTGGATGCACGCGGGCAGTTGGACGCCAGCCGTTTGCCCCGGCTGATTGCCCAGCTGGGCCAGGACTGCATGTTTTATGAATGGCGCTTCAACCTGCGCACCGGCCAGACCCGTGAGCGCGTGCTGGACGACGCGCTGAACCAGGAGTTCCCCATCATCAACAGCGCCTACTTGGGCGAACGCACACGCTACTCCTGGAACACTTTGATGGCCAACGGACAAGGCCCCGAGGAGCCGCGCTTTTGCGGAATCGCCCGCCATGACTTGCAGCAGGGCAGTTGCACCAGCTACCACGGTGGCATGCACAAGTGGTTCAGCGAACACAGCTTTGCGCCCAAAGACCAGGCGGTGGCCGAGGACGATGGCTATCTGGTCGGGTTCATGTGGGACGACCTGGCAGCGCGGTCCTACGCCACCGTGTTTGACGCCCACCACGTGGCCCAAGGGCCGGTGGCGCGCATTGCGCTGCCCCAGCGGGTGCCCAATGGCTTTCACGCCACCTGGGTTAGCCGCGAGCGCTTGAATAGGGGCTGGTAAACCTTACTGGCCGAAGCGTTTGCGGGTGAGCGCCAGCGCCACCCAAAACGACACCACGGCATAGGCCAGGAGCACGCTGCCGTGGTGCAGCACGTCGCGGGGCCACTGGTCCATGAACAGCGGGCGCACCAGCGCCACGGCGTTGGATAAGGGCAGCCAGTCCGCCACCACCCGTACCGCGGTGGGCAGCTGATCGAGCGGGAAAAAGACGCCGCTCAAAAACATGGTCGGTGTCAAAAACAGCGTGAAGTAGTAGGTGAAAAAGTCATAACCCTTGGCCATGGCATTGAACACCAGCGCCATGGAGCTGAAGGTGATGCCCACGCCCAGCAAGATCGGCCAGGCCAGCAGCATCTTCGGGCTGTGGCTGATGTTCAGGGCCAGCATGACGCCCAAAATAGCCGTCACGGTAAATAGTGCCTTAAAGGCAGCCCACAGCATTTCGGCCAACACAATATCGTCCAGGCCCACCGGCGCGTTCATGATGCCGTCCCAGGTCTTTTGCACATGCATGCGTGAAAACGCCGAGTACAGGGCTTCAAACGACGCTGCCTGCATGGCGCTCATGCAAATCGAGCCGCTGGCCAAAAACAAGATGTAGGGCACGGGCTGGCCGTCCACCGTGATTTTTCCGACCAGTGCGCCCATGCCGTAGCCAAAGGCGACCAGCCACATCAAGGGCTCGGCAATATTGCCCAAGAGGCTGGGGATGGCCA
>CAIWRE010000201.1 GCA_903914985.1 uncultured beta proteobacterium
CACGGCCACGGCAAGATCCTGGGCGGCGGCATGGTCGGCACCCATGCGGGCGACATGATTGGCGAGATTGCACTGGCTATCGAGATGGGCGCAGACGCCGTGGACATTGGCAAAACCATTCACCCCCACCCCACGCTGGGCGAGAGCATCGGCATGGCGGCGGAGGTGGCGCACGGGTCTTGTACGGATTTGCCGCCGGCGAGGAAGTGAACACTTCTCGCTGAAAAATGAAGCCGCTAACCTGAAAGGGTTGGCGGCTTTTTGCTTTCTACCAGCTCAGTGTTTATTGATTTTTTGCGGGAGCAGCTGCCTCATTCAAAGCTTGCTTGATACTGCTAAATGCGTCAACCGCAGTTGATCGAATTTCATAACTCGTACTCCGCCCACCCGCCTCAGACCGCATCAACACACCATGCTCTAGCAGCTGGTTGATGTCACGCAGTGCGGTGTCTTGTGAGCATTTGGCGATTACTGCCCACTTGCCGGTGGTGAGCTTGCCGTCAAAGCCGTCCCTCAGTTTATTGAGCAGCTTGATTTGTCGCTCGTTCATGGGTGTGTCGGCCCATTTTCGCCAGAAGTTGGCTTTGCCCAGCACAGCAGACAGCGTGCCTTGTGCACCTTCAACAGCGCGCAGCAGGCAGCCCAAAAACCACTCGAGCCAATCGGTCACGTTCAGCGTGCCTTTTTGGGTGCGTTCGAGTTGGTCGTAATAGTCTTTGCGCTCGCGCTGGATTTGCGCCGACAAGCTGTAGTAGCGCTGCGTTGTGCCTTCAGCGCGGGCCAGTGCCAAGTCGCCTACCGCTCGGCCCATGCGCCCGTTGCCATCGTCCATCGGGTGCACCGTCACAAACCACAAGTGGGCCAGCCCGGCTTTGATCAGCGGGTCGTCTTGGCTGGCGGTGTTGAACCAATCTAGAAACAGCGCCATTTCGGCGTCTAGCGTATTTGCCGGCGGTGCCTGGTAGTGCACGCGTGGGCGGTAAAACGGGCCGGACACCACTTGCATGGGGCCTTGTGCGTCGTTGCGCCAAGCGCCTATGCGGACGGGCGTCATGCCGCTGTAGCCAGTGGGGAAGAGGGCAGCGTGCCAGCCGCACAGGCGCTGCACTGTCAGTGCTTGATCGTGCTGTTGGGTGGCGTCGAGCACCATGTCCACCACGCCGTCCACATGGCGGTCGGTGGGCGCCAGTGCGCCAATGTCCACGCCTAAGCGGCGTGCGATGGACGAGTGCACCGATTCGGCGTTGAGCATTTCGCCCTCGATCTCGCTGGTTTTGATCACGTCTTCGGTCATCACCCGCAGAGTGGCTTGGTGGCGTTGCACCAGTCCAATGTCGTGCATGCGGCCCAGCAGCAGCCCTTGTGCGTGGTGCACTTGCGCTAGCAGTGGAGCCAAGCGGGTGTGCGCGTAGGTCCAATGGGGCCACGACTCTTGCTGCCAGATATACAGTGTGTCGCCGCTATTCATGCGGTGATTATGCGGTGAATGCACCTCTTACACAAGATTTTCACCGCATATTTAGCAGTGATTATGTGGCTTTATCGCCGCAAACTTCCCCCACCCCACGCTGGGCGAGAGTATTGGCATGGCGGCGGAGGTGGCGCATGGGTCTTGTACGGATTTGCCGCCGGCGAGGAAGTAGGCCAAGCTCCAAACTTACTTTGCAACTCAAACCCCTGCCATACTTGCATTGATTTCCAGGAGAAACCCCTATGCGTGGCCTGTTCACTGTCCTGATCCTTGCCGCAGCCCTGTTGAGCGAAGCTTTTGCTGATGCGCCTGTGCCCGTCGCAGATGTGCTCAATCTGGATGCCCAGGCAACGAGCGAGGTGCCCTACGATATTGCCATCGTCACCTTGGCCATTGACCGGGAAAGCAAGAATTCGGACACCCTGTCAGCCGAAATCAACAAGATCCTGGCCGACGCCATGGCCGAAGCTAAGAAGGCCGGAGTGAGCGCCGAGTCCGGTGGGTACTACGTCTCTCCCACCTACAACAACCGCAACCAGCGGGTGGGTTGGCATGGGCGGGCCGAGATCATTCTTCGCTCCAAGGACTTTACGGTGATTGGCAAGCTGGCCGGAGAACTGGGCGAAAAAATGCAGATGGCCGGCATGAATTTCGACCTCTCGCAAGAGCGCCGCCACAGTGAAGAGGCCCGGCTGATTGAAGAAGCGGTTGCCATCCTCAAAACCAAGGCCCGCACCACCCTTAAGGCCCTGGGCTATCAGGATTTCGGCATTCGCGAAATCACCCTGAGCCAGGGCGGTGCCATGGTGCATCCGCAAGTCGCCACAATGGCCCGTAGCGCTATGACTGACACTGCACCGGTGCCAGTGGAAGGGGGCAAGGCGCGGATTTCGGTGACCTTGAGCGGCTCCCTGCAATTGAAACGCTAAGGCCGCTGTACGCACAAGCCCTGTGAGTGACAAGATTGCCGCCGACGCGGAAGTAAATGATTTACAACAATGGAGACGGTCGATGAAAAAGGTATTTCGGACTCTCGGTGTGGTGTTGCTCGCAATAGCGGCTTACTTTGTACTCTGGCCTATTCCCATCACGCCGGTGTCGCTTCCGGTGCCGGTACAGCCCGGCTATGCGGGCGTGCATGCGGTCAACACCAAGTTGTCCAAGTTGCAAATTATTGACCTCAAGGGCGAGATCGGCCCCGAGCACATTGTCTTCGGGCCCGA
>CAIWRE010000202.1 GCA_903914985.1 uncultured beta proteobacterium
GGTTACGGCCTGCGTTGTCAGAAGGTGCATCCATCCCCTGCCCGCGTTGCGGTGGTTCCGGCCACATCCGCGATACCGAAAGCTCGGCACTTCAAATTTTGCGCATCATCCAGGAAGAGTCCATGAAGGACAGCACCGCCTCCGTGCTGTGCCAGGTGCCCGTCGATGTTGCCTCTTTCCTGCTGGACGAAAAGCGTTCGGAGATCGCCAAGATCGAAATGAAGCAGCGCATCAACGTGCTTATGGTTCCCAACAAGACGCTGGAAACCCCGAACTACAAGCTCGAGCGCCTGAAACACGACGACCCGCGTCTGGACCACATCGAAGCCAGCTACAAAATGGCCGACGACATGGAAGAGGCCACCGGCGTGACACGCCGCTCCCAAGAGCCCACCAACAAGCAAACGCCCGTCATCAAAGGCGTGCTGCCAGACGCACCGGCACCCGTGGCACCGGTCAAAGCGCCTGCGCCGCAAGCAGCACCGGCGGCTGCCAAAGCAGCGGCACCTGCGGCCGCAGCACCGGAAGCTGCATCCGGCGGCCTGTTGGGTTGGATCAAAGGCCTGTTCTCTTCTCCTGCGCCAGCGGCCAAAGCGGCTCCCGCAGCCGTACCAGCAAAAACCGAGGAACGCCGTGACGGTCGCGGAAACCGCGAAGGTGGACGTGACGGCGGCCGTGGTGGTCGTGGCGGCGAAGGCCGCGGACCGCGCAGCGATGCCGCTCGTGGCGAAGGCCGTTCGGAAGGTCGTGGCGAAGGACGCAATGGTGAGCGCGGCGGACGCGGCGGCCGTGGCCGCAACGGCGAACGCGGCGCACAACGCGAACGTTTTGACCAGGACGGCAAACCCATGGGCGCCGAGCTGGATGCAGCCAATGTGTCCGTGGACGGCGAAGCACCACGCCAGGAACGTGCCCCTCGCACAGAGCGCGGCGAACGCGGCGGCCGTGGCCGTAGCGGCGAACGCAATGCTGAGCGCACTGAGTCCGGCGAAGCCGTCGCACCCATGGGCGCTGAGGGTGCCAGCGCAGAGCGCGAACCCCGTGAGCCCCGTGAAGGCCGTTCGCGCGGCGGACGCGGCAGGCGCAATGACCGTGGGCCCCGCACTGAGGATGGATCCACGGAGGGCAGCACCAACGTTGAATCGCAAGACGCACCAGCCACGACGGACAGCAACGCAGCCAATGAAGGCCGTGAACCCGGCCAACGCCGCTCGCGCGACCGCTATGGACGTGACCGTGGCGAGCGCGGTGGACGCAATGACCGGGGGGATCGCACCGATGCATCCGGCCAGACCGTCAGCGCGCAAGCCGAGGGTGAGCCGGAAGTCGAACATGTGGTTCGCGCCTCGTACTTCACCCAGCCCGCTGCAGCGCCTGCACCGGTAGTTGCCGAAGCGCACACACCGGCACCTTCGACATCTGATGCCGAAGCTTCTGTGGCTGCTGTCACAGTGACACCGGAGGCACCCGCGCTTGCACCTGTTATTGCCCCCGCGGCAGTGGCAACCCCAGCACCGGCACCTGCCACCATGCCCAAAGTAGGCGGTTTTGCACTGCCTTTGGACGAACTGCAAACCGTGGCACAAAGCTCGGGGCTGCAGTGGGTGAATTCTGACCCCGCCCGCATCGCGGCGGTGCAAGCCGCTATCGCCGCCGAAGTGCCCGTGGTTCATCCACCGCGTGAGCGCCCTGCTCCTGTGGCGATGGACCAAGGTCCCCTGGTCCTGGTGGAAACCAAGCGTGACTTGGCTCAGCTCAAGCTGCCGATGGGTGAGTAAGGTATCGGTAGGTGCCGCTTGCTGCGGCGCATGAAAAAAGGGCACTTCGGTGCCCTTTTTTATTCCCGGCGCTGCACCACGGCGTCGAGCGCGCGTTGCGCGTCTCGTTTGAGCTCCAGGTCGGTGGTCAAGGCCACGGACTGGCGGAACAAGTGCTGTGCTTTGCCCCACAGCCCCAGACGGGCACACATAGCGCCTGCAAGGTACTGCAGCAAAGCATCGCGCGGTGCGGCCATTTGAGCCGATTCGATGCGCGACAGCCAGGCAGTGTCAGGGGCACTGTCTTGATGACTGAAGCCCATCTCAATCGTTCGCACCACTTGGCGACGCTGGCTGTTTGTCAGCGTATCCGGTTCGCGCACCATGCGCTCCCACACCGGCAGCAGCCATACGCGGGACTGCGACGCTTGCGCACCCAGCGCCAGCCAGTGCTGGGCGGCCGTCAAGGCCACGTCCGTCATGGCGCGTTCGTGGGCATCCAGTAGCCCCCAGGCCTGCAATAGTTGCGCAGGGTCTTTGGCGGCAGACAGCAGTTCCATCGACAGCGCACGCGAAATGCTCTCGCCGCTGCCCTTGGCCATGGCTTTGTGCTTCACCAACAGGCGCACCGTTTCCAGCGCAAGGGCTGTCTTGCCTTGCAAGCGGGCAACCCTGAAACGCAGCCGCAACGCCACTGTGCGCCGGGCTGCGCCCTGCGGTAAGCGGTCCAACCATTGCATGGCGGCATCCGCGTCGTGGTCGTCCAGTGCCCAGCGCGCTGCCCGAAGATGAAACCCGTCCTGTGTATCTGCGACAGCCGGGTCGGCCAGGGCCTGACTGGCCTGATGGAAATGGCTGTCGCGTACCGCGCGGTCTTGCAATGCATGGGCACTTTCCGATGCAAGCAAATGCAATATGGCCTGAAGGCGCGCGTTGCGACGTACCGAATCCTCCTCCGGGTCGGGACCCACTTGCAGGGCCAGCGCATGTTCTGCTGACTTGCGTGCGCGCACAAAACGCCCTGCCACCAGTTGCGTCAACGCATCCACCAAAGAGGCATGCACCAAGCGCTCGCGGTGCTGTGTGCGCCATCGCCGGGCCTGCGCTGGGATGCTGGCGAAGGCCGCAAACCCGCGCAGCGCCAGATGCAGCAGTAAAAAAGCGCCAGCAAGCACCAGCAATGCCAAATTCAAAGAGACATCAATGCGATAGGGTGGCCAAAACAATGTCACGGTGCCCGGGTTTGCTGATGCAAAAAGTGCACTGGCCGCTGCCACGCCGAACAGCGCCATGAGCCAAAAGACGGCGCGCATGCCTTAGCGCCCCGACGCGGCGGTGGAAAGTGCCGCCAGCGTGTCGTCTAAGCGGGGGAGTTCCAGTGTGCGCATCCGCATCCGCACTTGTTGCAGCAAAGCGGCGGCAGTCTGGGTCTTGCGGGACTCCGGCGCAAAGTAGCGACGAAGCACCGTCGAGGCAGTCGCCAGATCCGCCCGCGCCTGCTCAACCTGCCGCGCCAATAGACCTAAACGGGCATTGAGGATGCGCAGCTTGAAGTTTTCGCGCAAAAAGAAAGATTGCTCAGGCGACAGCAGCGCGGCTTCGGGTTCCGAAATCTTACTCACCCGTACCAGGTCCTTGACCTCGGCCTGCAGCTGGGCCCAAACGCGCAGCCACCATTGCGAAATCGCCTCCTGAGGTTTGCGCGCCAGCGTCTCTGGAGGACGGGCCAGGCCTACCGCGTTGGCAATGGGCAGGTCGTCGGCCAGCAGTGCCAGCTCATCAAGCTGCAGCAAGAGCGTGGGCGTGTCGGACAAGGGCGTAGCCTGAATGCGTGCGACGTCACGGGCGATCGCCCGCTGCAGAGGCGCCAGTCGGGGTTGCGCGGTACGTGCGAGGCGGTTGTCGGCTGACTTGAGAGCCGCAAGCATGGGATCTACGCTGCCCGTGAACTGCGCTTGCTGCTGCGCCAGCCGGATGGACGAATCAATGTCCGCAACCAGGTTTTCATCCCTGGAGCGTGACAAGCTCTGAATCAACTCCTCTACCTGGGTGCGCTGTAAAGCCACTTCGGCGAGTTTGGCGTCGCTTACCGCAAGCTTGGCAGCAGTTTCAAGTGCCAGGTCTTGCGCTTGGCGCGCGCTGCTTTTGGCTTCGGTGGCCTGTCCGATCGCGTCGGCGCTTTGGCGCGCAAGTTGCTCTTGCATAGACGTCACTTTTTGCCATACCAGCACGCCAGCCAGCAACGCAAGTACCGCAACTGCCGCCGTGCAATAGACCAACCAGCCACCGGCTGACTGACGCCCGGGCGAAGCATGCCTATCAGGGAGGGTGTCAGGTGCTTCGGTCGGGAGAGTGGTCATGCGTCGGATTCTATCGACGCTACTATCTCGGCCAGCAAAGGCCGCGCCTCGTGCACCCGGCCGAACCCGGCATTGCGCGCGGCGGCAGCGATGCGGGGGTGGGTCGCCAGGGCCCGGGCATGGGTCCAACGCTGTTGTGGCGCTGCCTCCAATAAGTAGCCAAGTCCCTCGGCGCTGCTCAAAATCCAGACCGATCCGTCAACCGCAGCTTGTGCGACCCATTCCAGGTCTTCCTCATTCCAAACAGGTGCACGCCGCTCGTAGGCCACCACAAAGTCCACTTTACCGCCGGCTGCATGAATGTGCTGCGCCAACCATTCGCGGCCCGTGCCATGCGCTGACGGCATGGCATGTGACTCGCCCGCTGCGCTGCCCCGCACGATCAGCACCCGCTTTGCGGGCATGACTTGCGATCGCACCACACTCCACAGTCCCTCTGAGTCGAACTGAGCGCCGTTCAGGGCGGGTGCATCAATACAGTCTTGCGGCACGCCACAGACCTGCAAAACATTTCGACTGCCAGGACCGGTAACCCACGCCCGCAGCGATGTACTGAAAGGATTTGCAAGCCCGGTCGGTCGATGGGCAAAGAAGTGTTTCGCCGCATTGCCGCTGACGAACATCACGGCGTCGTACACCTGAATCTGACGCCAGGCATCAGCCAATGCCGTGCTGTGGGCCACCGGCCCGATACAAATCAAAGGCCATGAGACCGCGTGCACTCCCTGTGCCCGCAGGTCGGCAACCCAGGCTTGCGCCTCTTTGGCCGGACGGGTGACGATGGCGCGGGGCAAGGCGGCCAATGTCGATGTTTAAGCGTTTTGAGCGGCTACTGCAAGCTGCAGTTCTTGGGCTACTTGTTCACCCAAACGCACAGCCGAAGCCAGGTCGGGCACCACAGCCTGTCCACTCACCTGTACCAAAGGATGTACGCCTTCGGGATCACCCCAGGCGGCTTGTAATTGCAAGAGATTCCCGGAAAAAGTCGCATGCGCGGCAAGCGGCATGGAGCAACTTCCGCCCATGACCCGGCTCACGGCACGTTCCGCCGAAACGGCAAGCAATGTGGGCAGGTGCACCAGAGGACCCAGCACCTGGGCCACATCAGTGCGGTCCTCCGGGATCTCGATCCCCAGCGCCCCCTGACCGGCGGCGGGCAGCATCACAGAGGGCTCGAATACCTGGGCAATGCGCGACTCCAACTCCAAACGCTTGAGCCCGGCCGCTGCGAGCACGATGCCATCGTACAGGCCCTCATCAAGCTTCTTCAAACGGGTATCGAGGTTGCCTCGAAGGGGCTCAATGCGCAAATCCGGACGCAAGGCACGCAGCAGTGCGACCCGGCGCAGACTGGAAGTGCCCACCACCGCACCCTGGGGCAGGTCGGAAAAATTCGGATACCGGCTCGACACCCAGGCGTCACGCGGGTCTTCGCGCTCCATGACGCAAGCCAAGGCAAACCCTGCGGGCAGTTCCATGGGCACATCTTTGAGCGAATGCACCGCCAGATCGGCACGACCCTCCTCGAGCGCGGTTTCCAGTTCTTTGACAAACAATCCTTTGCCGCCGACTTTGCTCAAGGATCGGTCCAAAATTTGATCGCCCTTGGTGGTCATTCCCAGCAGACTGACCTGGTGGCCCAGACTCTGAAGCAGGGATTGCACATGGTGGGCTTGCCAAAGCGCCAGACGGCTCTCACGGGTGGCTATGGTGAAGTGTTGCAAAGTTGTTCGCCATTGGTAATTTATGGGAAGGCTAGTGGCCTGATGGAATGCTAGCATGGCCAACGCCCCTCGAGATTCACCCGGACAGCCCCATGAAAATCCCCGCCAAAGCCGTGACGACCAAGCACACCAGGAACAGCGAGCGCCCTTTGGTGGAAGACATCCGGCTGCTGGGGCGCATGTTGGGCGACGTGATCCGCGAGCAAGATGGTGAGGCAGCGTTTGCACTGGTGGAACAAATCCGCACCCTGTCCGTGGCATTTCGGCGTGACGCCGACCATGAAGCGGACAAAGCACTGAAAAAATTGCTGAAAGGCCTGAGTGCAGACCAGACGGTCAGTGTGATTCGCGCCTTCACTTATTTCAGCCATCTGGCCAATCTGGCCGAAGACCGTCACCATATCCGCCGCCGTGCAGTCCATGAGCGCGCGGGTGACTCACAGGAAGGCAGCATCGATGTCGCCGTATCACGTTTGCGCTGGGCCGGCATCACACCGCAAGCCATTTCGCAGTCCCTGGCGCACAGCTTTGTGTCTCCGGTGTTGACCGCCCACCCGACCGAAGTTCAGCGCAAAAGTATTTTGGATGCGGAACGTGCGATTGCCCAGTTGTTGGGCGCGCGTGACGACGTGGTGTACCGCGGTGAAGCACAGCCTCGCAACGCGCTGACTCAGCGCGAACTCGCGGCCATTGACGCACAGATCCGCGCGCGCGTGGCGCAGCTTTGGCAAACACGGTTGCTGCGCTACAACAAGCTCACGGTGGCGGATGAAGTAGAAAACGCCCTGAGCTATTACGAGTCCACGTTTTTGCGTGAAATTCCTAAACTCTATCGCGACCTCGAGGAGCACTTGGGCACACTACCGGTGCACTCGTTTTTGCGTATGGGCCAGTGGATCGGCGGCGACCGTGATGGCAACCCCAATGTCAGCGCCAACACTTTGGAGTACGCGCTGCGCCGTCAAAGCGAAGTGGCCCTGCGCCATTACTTGACCGAAGTGCATTTGCTGGGAGGTGAGCTGTCCATTTCCACGATGCTGTGCGATTGCAGCCCCGAGATGCAAGCCCTGGCCGCACGCAGCCCGGACCAAAATCCCCACCGCGAAGACGAGCCTTATCGCCGGGCGCTGATCGGCACCTATGCCCGTCTGGCTGCGACCTTGCATGCACTCACCGGCACCGACGCCGCGCGCCATGCGGTGCCGCCCCAAAATCCCTACCTCCGCGCCGAAGAACTGGTGGCCGATTTGCGCACCATCGAAACGTCGTTGGTCACCCATCACGGCGAAGCATTGACCAGCCAACGGCTGCACCCTTTGATTCGTGCAGTCGAAGTTTTCGGCTTCCATCTGGCCACGGTAGACCTACGCCAAAGCTCCGACAAGCACGAGGCCGTTGTGGCGGAGCTGCTGCGCACTGCGCGACTGGAGCCGGACTACAGCGCGCTGGACGAAGACCGCCAGCGCGCGCTGTTGCTAGGCCTCCTGAATGACGCACGTGCCCTGAAGGTCGCCGGTGCGTCTTACAGCGAGCACGCCCAAAGTGAACTGGCGATTTTTGACCTGGCCAAGGTGATGCGCGAACGCTTTGGACGGGAAGCGATTCGTCACTACATCATCAGCCACACCGAATCCGTCAGCGACTTGCTGGAAGTGCTGATCCTCCAAAAAGAAGCAGGGCTGATGCGCGGCACGCTGGATGGCCCGGCGGTTTGTGACCTGATCGTGGTGCCGTTGTTTGAAACGATTGAAGACCTGCGCAACGCCGCGCCCATCATGGCCGAGTTTTACGCACTGCCGGGCGTGACCGCTTTGGTGCAACGCAGCGGCGCCGAACAGGACATCATGCTGGGGTATTCCGACAGCAACAAAGACGGCGGCATCTTCACGAGCAATTGGGAGCTCTACCGCGCTGAAATTGCCTTGGTGGAACTGTTTGACACTTTGGCGGCAAAGCACCCGATTCAGTTGCGCATGTTCCACGGCCGTGGCGGCACCGTGGGGCGGGGTGGCGGCCCGAGCTACCAGGCTATCCTGGCGCAGCCGCCCGGCACGGTGCGCGGCCAGATCCGCCTGACCGAACAGGGCGAAGTCATCGGCTCCAAATACGCCAACCCCGAAATTGGCCGGCGTAACCTGGAGACGCTGGTGGCCGCGACGCTGGAAGCCACGCTGCTGCAGTCCACCAAGGCGGCCACGCCCGCGTTTTTGCAGGCTGCGGCGCAGCTCTCCCAGTTCAGCATGGAGGCCTACCGCAAGCTGGTCTACGAAACACCGGGATTTACCGACTATTTTTTCAGCTCAACGCCCATCCGCGAGATCGCCGAGCTCAATATCGGATCGCGGCCGGCATCGCGCAAAGCGACACAGGCTATTGAAGACTTGCGCGCTATTCCCTGGGGCTTTAGCTGGGGTCAGTGCCGCCTTGCCCTGCCGGGTTGGCTCGGTTTTGGAGCCGCGGTGCAACGCTTTGTCCATGGTGAACACGGCGACCACAGCGCTGTGCAGATCAAAGAACGCACCGCCTTGCTGCGACGCATGGATCGTCAGTGGCCGTTTTTCCAGACTCTTTTGTCCAATATGGATATGGTGATGGCAAAAAGTGACCTGGCGCTGGCCGCCCGATATGCCGAGCTGGTAACCGACACCCGGATGCGCAAGAAGATTTTTGCCGCCTTGGAGGCAGAGTGGCACAGCACCGCGAAGGCGCTCACACTGATTACCGGCGACAAGCAGCGCCTGGCACACAACGCCGCCTTGCAGCGCTCTATCCGCCACCGCTTTCCCTACATTGATCCGCTGCACCATTTGCAGGTGGAGTTGGTGCGCCGCTACCGTGCCGGTCAGTCGGATGAACGGGTGCTGCGCGGCATCCATATTTCCATCAACGGCATTGCGGCAGGGCTGCGCAATACCGGCTAAACCACGCCCGAGGGCTGCGCCGCCCTGCCCCGATAAAATCGGCGCATGACAAACCAACTCGACAAAAAATCCCAAGCCTGGTCGGCGCTCTTTTCCGAACCCATGAGCGAGTTGGTTAAGCGTTACACCTCCAGCGTTTTTTTCGACAAACGCTTGTGGCAGGCGGACATTGCAGGCAGCCTGGCGCACGCCGAAATGCTGGGCCACCAAGGCATCATCAGCGCGCAAGACCTGGCCGACATTCAGCGCGGCATGGCACAAATACACGCTGAAATTGAGTCCGGTGCTTTCGAATGGAAGCTCGACCTCGAAGA
>CAIWRE010000203.1 GCA_903914985.1 uncultured beta proteobacterium
CAAAGTTGCCAATGGCGCTGGCTTGGCGCGCGTTGGCCGTCTGTAGCGAGCTGTAGATGCCCAACCGCAAGCAGTCCAAAGCACCTTCGAGTACGGGCAGTGCGTGCAGGTCGAGTGCCACCTCCATGCGGGAGGCCTGTGCCATCTCCACCAGATGGCCGAGCAGGCCAAAACCCGTGATGTCGGTGCAGGCGCTGGCACCGTGGGCTTGCACGATCTGCGCGGCGTGCAGGCTGGACTGGCCCATACAGTCCAGCGCGGCCTCTACCCAGCGGCCCCGCGCCTGACCCAGTGCATGGGCAGCAAACAAGGTGCCGGTGCCCAGGGGTTTTGTCAGCACAATGACCTCGCCCGCCTGCATGCCACCTTTGGTCATCACGCCCTGCAGCGCGCCGTGCGCGTCGATGTTGATCAGGCCATTGACGGCAAATCCCAGCGCCAGTTCCTGGCCTTCACCGGTGTGGCCCCCGACCAGCGTGCAACCGGCGGCGTTCAGCACCTCGACGGCGCCCGCCATCATCTGCGACAGCAGCATGCGGGTCTGCCGGTCCAGGCCGGGCGGCACGGTGGCCACGGCGGTGGCGGTGTGGGCCTGTGCGCCCATGGCAAACATATCGCCCAGCGCGTGGTTGGCGGCGATGCGGCCAAAACGGTAGGGGTCGTCAATAAAGGCCCGGAAAAAGTCCACCGACTGCACCAGTGCTTTGCCCGGTGGCACGCGCACCACGGCCGCGTCGTCGGGTGCGCCCAGTCCAATCAGCACATCGGGGTTGGGCAAGGGACACAGGTCGCCCAAAGCCTGCGACAGCACACTGGCACCCACCTTGGCGCCGCAGCCGCCGCAGCGCATGGCTTGGGCGGCCTGGGATTGCAGCGTTTCGTCCGCGCTCAGGTCCGCAAACGCAGTGGCCTGCGCTGAGGGCGGACTCGCCATGGGTGCTGCACCCAGGTCCGAGAAGCGTCGCATAAAGCGCCGGTCAATATGGTCTTTCCAGTGCCAGACCCACGCACCGGCAAAGTCCAGGGCGCCGCGCGAGGCCACGGCGTAGCGGTCGCCGGTGCTGATCAAAGCCAGCCAGCGGCGCTGGGGTCGGTAGGGCTGCAGTGGCCGCCCCAGCAGCACGTTGCGCAGGTTGCGCGCCAGCGGCATGCCCATGCGCACGGCAAACACACCGGCTTTTTCGAGCGCCTCGCCCTCCATGTGTGCGACGTCACCAGTCGCAAAAATCCGGGGGTCGGTGATTGACTGCAGATGGCGGTCGACCCGAATGCAGTGGGCCTCGTCCAATGCCAAACCCGTGCCAGCCAGCCACGAACCACCCCCTGCCTGGGTCACCCAAAAAACCGCATCAGCCTGCGCCCAGCGCTCCGCGTCCTGCGCAGGCGCTTGTGCGTCTTTCAATTGCACCGCTTCGCTGCTGACCTGTGTGACCCGCACCCCGGTATGCACCTGCACCCCGCGCATCTGCAGCACGGCGGCGAATCGACGCTGCACCCGCGGATTGTGGGTGGGCAGCACCGACGTGCTGGCCGAAAAAAGCGCGAACTCAGGCTCAGGGCCGGTCAAACCCAACGCCTTGCGCTCCGCGCGCAGCCGGTATTGCATGGACAGCAACAACTCCACGCCACCCGCGCCAGCGCCCACCACGGCAATCCGTTGGGGCCCTTGGCCCGCGCGCACCGCGTCCAACAGCGCCAACCAGCGCTGGTTGAAGGCCGCAATCGGCTTGACGCTGATGGCATGCGCAGACGCTCCGGGTGTCGCCGACGTTTGCGGCGTGGAGCCGGTGTTGATGGCCAGCAGGTCGTAGTCCAGCGCAGGGCGGTCGCGCAGCAGCACCTGGCGGCGCGCGCGGTCAATGCCCGTGACCTCGGCGCGCACAAACCGCGCACCTGCGAAGACGCACAGGCGCACCAGGTCCAGGTGCACCTCGTCGAAGCTGTAATGGCCGGCCACATAGCCCGGCAACATGCCGGAGTAGGGCGTGTGCGCGTCGGTGCACACCAGGGTGATGCGCAGACCGGGCACCGGCCGCATGGCAAAGGCTTTGAGCACACCCACGTGGCTGTGGCCCCCTCCCACCAGAACGAGGTCGCGCAGAATAGGAGAAGTGACAGCTTGCATTCGGGTGATTGTGCAGTCGGGGCTGGTTGGATGCGTTTCAGCCCCGGCGCCAGGCGTGAAACCAGCGCGCCGCGCGCAGCAGCCGAGCCGGTACATGCGCGCGCTGCCAGACACCTGCCGCATACTTGTTGGCCTCGGTGAACGTGGGGTAGGCATGCACCGTGCCCAGCACGGCCTTCAGGCCTAGGCCCTTGCGCATGGCCAGCACATACTCTGCCAGCATCTCGGCAGCCCGATCGGCGACGATGGTCACACCCAAAATGCGGTCACTGCCCGGCACGGTGAGCACTTGGACAAAGCCGGTGGGCGATGCGTCGCCCGCTTCGCATAAAGCGCGGTCCAAGTCGGCCAGTTCAAACCGCGTGACTTCAAACGCCACGCGCTGGGCGCTGGCCTCCTGCACGTTCAAGCCCACCCGAGCCACTTCGGGCGACACAAAGGTGGTGCTGGGCAGGTGCCGGTAGTCAGCGGCAAAGCGTTTGAAGTCACCAAACAGCGCGTTGACGGTGGCGTACCAGGCCTGGTGCGCCGCGGCGTGGGTGAACTGGTAAGGCCCGGCTACGTCACCCGCCGCGAAAATGGTGGGGAACACAGTTTGCAGGTAATCGTTGGTGGGTACGGTGCGTTCGGTGGCAATGCCCAGTG
>CAIWRE010000204.1 GCA_903914985.1 uncultured beta proteobacterium
CCTCGTTTCAGTGGAGTTGTCATCGTCACCCAGGGACGCCACGATCTCCATGGGCAGGGTGACGCGCTCGAGGTAGGCGGCAAGCTGGGATTGGAGGGTGGCGTCAAGCATGGGAGTTCCTTTGAGTATTTGGGCGTAAAAAAACCGGACAGCATGCCGCCCGCGCAGCAGTTCGCTGTCCGGCTGGCGGGCGCGGCATGCGCCCGACCAGGGATGCCAGCAGGCTTAGATCTTGCCGACCAGGTCCAGCGACGGAGTGATGGTCTTGGCGCCTTCGTTCCACTTGGCGGGGCACACTTGACCGGGGTGGGCCGCGGTGTACTGAGCAGCCTTGAGCTTGCGCAGGGTTTCTTTCACATCGCGGGCGATTTCGTTGGAATGCACTTCCATGGTCTTGATGTGACCTTCGGAGTTGATGATAAAGGTGCCGCGCAGAGCCAGGCCTTCTTCGTCGATATGCACGTCAAAGGCGCGGGTCAGCGCATGGGTAGGGTCGCCGATCAGTGCAAACTTGGCCTTGCCCACCGCAGGAGAGGTCTCGTGCCACACTTTGTGCGCGAAATGGGTGTCGGTGGTAACGATGTAGACGTCGGCACCGGCTTTTTGGAATTCTGCGTAGTTGTCGGCAGCGTCTTCCACTTCGGTGGGGCAGTTGAAGGTGAACGCTGCGGGCATGAAAATGAACACGTTCCACTTGCCCTTGATGGACTCATTGGTGACGGTGACAAATTTGCCGTTGTGAAATGCTTCGTTTTTGAAAGCGGCGACTGCGGTATTGATCAATGACATGGCTGTTTCCTCTCGGGGTTGAAGTTCGAAGATTGAACAGGCCAAATTCTAGGGCGTGCCTAGGAAATTTGGCCTTAATTGATTCAATCAGGTCGATTGCAAAAAGCTATTCAGACCCGAGACTGCAACAGCAGGGAACGCGCTTCAGTCCTCGACAAAAGCCTCTTCACGTTTGGCTTTAACCGAGGGCAGCAACACCACAGCGAGCAAAACTGCCGACGCAATGAGCAAGCTAGCGGAGAGTGGGCGCGTGACAAAGACACTCCAATCACCGCGTGACAACAAGAGCGCACGGCGCAAGTACTCTTCCATCATCGGCCCAAGAATGAAACCCAGCAACAGCGGGGCTGGCTCAGCGCCAATCTTGATAAAGAGGTAACCAATCACACCAAAAATTGCAACCATCCAGATGTCAAAGGTATTGTTGTTCGTTGAGTACACACCAATCGCACAAAACAACACAATTGACGGATACAACCAGCGGTACGGCACGCTCAGTAGTTTGATCCAGATGCCGATCATGGGCAGGTTCAAAATCACCAGCATCAAGTTACCAATCCACATCGACGCGACCAGGCCCCAGAACAGTTCGGGATTGCTGGTCATCACCAGCGGGCCAGGTTGAATATTGTGGATCGTCATCGCGCCAACCATCAGCGCCATCACTGCGTTGGGCGGAATGCCCAGCGTTAGCAAAGGAATGAAGGAAGTCTGCGAACCCGCATTGTTGGCGGCTTCAGGCGCTGCCACACCGCGAATATTGCCCTTACCAAACGGAACTTCACCCGGACGTAGCTTCGTTTTTTTCTCCAGCGTGTAGGCCGCGAAAGCCGCCATCACCGCGCCGCCACCGGGCAAAATCCCGAGCAGGGAACCAAGCGCGGTTCCACGCAAAACAGCCGGAATCATGTTCCGGAAGTCCTCTTTGGTGGGCATCAGGCCGGATACTGAGGCGGTAAAGACCTCGCGTTCGCTCTCATGTTTGGAAAGGTTGCTGATGATCTCTCCATAGCCAAACACGCCCATCGCAATCACGATAAAGCCAATGCCATCGCTGAGCTCAGCCACATCGAAACTGAAGCGCACCGCACCCGAATTGACATCGGTTCCAACCATCCCCAGCAACAAGCCCAGCACAATCATGGCCACGGCCTTGATCAAGGACCCTGAGGCAAGGACCACCGCGCCAATCAGACCCAGAATCATGAGCGAAAAATACTCCGCCGGACCGAAACTGAAGGCGAGTTGAGTCAGGGGCGTGGCAAAGGCCGCCAGGATCAAGGTCCCGACACATCCCGCAAAAAAGGAACCCAGACCCGCGGCAGCAAGTGCCGGGCCGGCCCGGCCTTGGCGGGCCATCTGGTAACCGTCGATGACTGTCACAACGGACGAAGACTCACCGGGAAGGTTGACCAAGATCGCGGTCGTAGACCCTCCGTACTGCGCACCGTAGTAAATGCCGGCGAGCATGATCAATGCCGCTACAGGAGGCAAGGAATAGGTAGCGGGCAGCAGCATGGCAATGGTGGCCAGCGGGCCAATCCCGGGCAATACGCCGATGAGCGTGCCAAGCAGGCAACCGATAAACGCATACAACAGGTTTTGCAAGGTGAAGGCCACGCCAAACCCCAAAGCCAGGTTATTGAACAAGTCCATGGGCTGAAATCCTCAAGCGTTGAAAAATGGGGGCCAAACAGGCAAGTTCAGTTTCAGCAGCAATATAAAGGCGACGTAACTGAGGGCCGCAAGAATGGCGGACAAAATACCCACTTCTTTAAAGTTGAACTCGTCTCCGGCATTGCTTGCAATAAACGCAAGCGCAAAAATGCCGATGACCAGCCCCATGGGTGGCAAGCCTATGCTGGGCAAGCCGCCCAGACACACCCCAAACACCAGGTTGGCAGCAATAATGAAAAACAGAGGCTTCCAAGCAATGCTGCCAATTTTGTCGCCGTCCGGGGCGCCCGCCACCAGGGACTGGACTGTGATGGCGACGCCTAGCAGCGCCAGAAGCACGCCCAACACGAGCGGAAAATAGCCCGGCCCCATGCGAGCACCATTACCCAACGTGTAGCCGCTGGCACCCCACGCAAAAGCCACCCCCAGGGCCATAAA
>CAIWRE010000205.1 GCA_903914985.1 uncultured beta proteobacterium
ATTTGCAGTTTCATCACATCGCCGCAGGTGGGCGCGCCGACCATGCCGGTGCCGACGCTGTCGTCGCCCTTGTCAAAGCTACCGACGTTGCGGGGGTTTTCGTAGTGGTCAACTACTTTTTCGGAATAAGCCATGGTGTTACCTCACAAATCAAAAAACGGGGTTTCAGTGGGCGGCCCACTGGATGGTGGAGATGTCGATGCCGTCCTGGTACATCTCCCACAGCGGGCTCAGGTCGCGCAGCTTGGCGACATTGAGTTTGATGGTCTCGACTGCATAGTCAATTTCCGCCTCGGTGGTCCAGCGCCCTATCGTCATACGCAGGCTGCTGTGGGCCAGCTCGTCGCTGCGGCCCAGGGCGCGCAGCACATAGCTGGGCTCGAGGCTGGCCGAGGTGCAGGCCGAGCCCGAAGACACCGCCAAGCCCTTAATACCCATGATGAGCGACTCGCCTTCCACATAGTTGAAGCTCATGTTCAGGTTGTGCGGAACACGCTTTTCGAGGTGCCCGTTAATGAACACCTGCTCCACGTCCGCCAGGCCAGCCAGCATGCGGTTGTGCAGCGCGCGGATGCGAACGTTCTCGGTCGCCATTTCTTCTTTGGCAATACGGTAGGCCTCGCCCATGCCCACGATCTGGTGGGTAGGCAAGGTGCCGCTGCGCATGCCGCGCTCGTGGCCACCGCCGTGCATTTGGGCTTCCAAGCGGATGCGGGGTTTGCGGCGCACAAACAAAGCGCCAATGCCTTTGGGGCCGTAGGTTTTGTGCGAAGTCAGGCTCATCAAATCGATGGGCAGCTGCGACAAATCAAACTCCACACGGCCGGTGGCTTGGGCCGCGTCCACATGGAAGATCACGCCTTTTTCGCGGCAGATGGCACCAATAGCGGCCACGTCCTGGATGACACCAATCTCGTTGTTCACGAACATGACGCTGGCCAAAATCGTGTCCGGGCGAATCGCCGCTTTGAACACTTCGAGGTCCAGCAGACCGTCCTCTTGCACATCCAGATAGGTGACTTCAAAACCCTGGCGCTCGAGTTCACGGCAGGTGTCCAGCACGGCTTTGTGCTCGGTCTTCACCGTGATCAAGTGCTTGCCTTTGCCCTGGTAAAAGTGCGCCGCACCTTTGAGAGCCAGGTTGTTGGACTCGGTTGCACCCGAGGTCCACACGATCTCGCGCGGGTCGGCACCAATCAGTGCCGCAACCTGCTCGCGCGCTTTCTCAACCGCTTCTTCAGCCTCCCAGCCCCAGGCGTGGCTGCGGGATGCAGGGTTGCCAAAGTGGGTGCGCAACCAGGGGACCATAGCGTCCACCACCCGCTCGTCGCAGGGGTTTGTGGCGCTGTAGTCCATGTAAATGGGAAAGTGGGGCGTGGAGTCCATAGCAGTCAGCTTCAATAGGTCAAATAGGAAAAGGAATTCAGGCCTTGGCCAGGGTGTTGCCCAGGGCAAACACGGAGTTGGGGGCGTTCATGCGGATCGGTTGCGACACCGGCATAGCGGAAATAGCGCGCTTGATGCTGGGCTTGTCTTCGACTTGCATGCCTTTGGCCAGTTGGTCATCAACCAGCTTTTGCAATGTGACCGAGGTCAAAAAGTCCACCATGCGC
>CAIWRE010000206.1 GCA_903914985.1 uncultured beta proteobacterium
CACCCTGTGCCAGCGCCGCAGCGACCACCGGGCGAAAGCGCTCCATGCTCTCGGTAATGCTGCAATTGATGTTTTTTTGACTGAAGGCTTCGCTGGCCGCACCGAACACCACAATCTCGTCGGGCTTGCTCAACAGTGCGGCGTCCAGCCCCTGCATATTGGGCGTCAGCACCGAATAACGCACACCGGCTTTGCGCGCAATGCCCGTCATCACTTGCGCGTTGTCCGCCATTTGCGGCACCCACTTGGGGCTCACGAAGCTGGTGACTTCAATTTGTGAAAAACCGGCGTCCTGCAGGCGGTGCACCAGCTCAATCTTGACGCTGGCGGGCACCGGCTGCTTTTCGTTTTGCAGGCCGTCGCGCGGGCCGACTTCGAGAATTTGGACGCGGGAGGGGATAGGCATAGTCAATCCTACTATGGGCAAAAGCCTCTGAAGGCGGGGTTAGTAACCGCGGACCAGGTCCACCACACCGGCCACGGGTTCGCCACGCTCCATGGCCTGCATTTTTCCCACGATTTGGGCAATGCTTTCGCTGCGCAGCGTGCGTGCCGAGGTGTGGGGCGTGACGGTAATGCGCGGGTGGGTCCAGAACGGGTGGCCCGCGGGCAGCGGTTCGGTGCGAAACACGTCCAGTGTGGCACCCGCCACATGGCCGCTGTCCAGCAGCGCCAGCAAATCCTCTTCCACCAGGTGGCGGCCACGCGCCACATTGATCAGGTAGGCGCCGCTTTGCAGTTGCGACAAGGTGTCGCGGTTCAAGATGTTTTCGGTCTCCGGCGTGAGCGGCAGCAAATTCACCAGCACCCGGGTTTTACTCAGAAACTGCTTGAGCTCCTGCGCGCCGCTAAAGCATTGCACGCCAGCCATGTGCTTGGCGCTGCGGCTCCAGCCCAGCACCGGAAACTCAAACTGCGCCACTGCCTGCGCCACACGGGCCCCGAGCACGCCCAAACCCAGCACCCCGACCGGAAAATCCGCGCGGTCCAGAGGCTTGCGAAACGACCAATTCTGCGCGCGGGTGTCTGCTTCATAGGCATCAAATTCCCGCGTGTGGCGAATCAGCGCATGGCACACGTATTCGGCCATTTGCACGGACATGCCTGCGTCGTCCAGCCGCACCAGCCGGGTATGCGCAGGCACTTTCAGCGCCAGCAGCGCGTCCACCCCCGCGCCGATGTTGAACGCGGCTTTGAGCTGCGGCTGCTCATCAAAAAATACCTGCGGCGGCGCCCACACCACGGCATAGTCGGCGGCCGGTGCACCGCTGTGCCACAGACTCACATCGGCCTGCGGCAGCGCCCGGCGCAGAGCGGCGAGCCAGGGCTCGGGCTTGGTATCTGCACAGCAAAAGGTAATGCGCATGGTCTCAAGCCGCCACGCTTGCGGCCATGCGCAGGAGTTCCGCGCCTTCCACCACCTGATCGCCAGGGGCGTAGAGCAGCTCTTCCACGGTGCCATCGGCAGGGGCGCTGATGGTGTGCTCCATTTTCATGGCATCCATCACCGCCAGCGGCTGGCCGCGACGCACGGAGTCGCCCGCCTTGACGGCAAAGGACAACAACTTGCCCGGCATGGGGGCAGTCAGGCGGCCGGTGTCGGCCTGCGCCACCGCGGCATGGGCCAGGGTGTCCACCACCACCGCAACCGTGGCTCCGCGCGCCATAAACACATGCGCTAATTCGCCCTGGCGGTAAACCTGCAGGCGCTCGCGCTCAGCCCCCAAGGTGATGTCCAAACCACCCTCGGCCTGCACAGCAAATGCCAGTGCCGCGCTGCGGCCGTCAACATTGATTTGCAGCGCACCATTGCGCTCGGCATGCAAAAGCGCCACGTGGGACTCGCCTGCAAATTCCAGTGCAAAGGCGCGTGTGGACGCCGCATGGGACTGCCAGGCATCACCGGCGGCCCAGGGGTCTTTCCATGCAGCACTCACGTTGCGCGCCGCTTGTTCCTGGCGCAAGGTGTCCGTCACCAGCGCCGCCGCCGCCCATTGCAAGCCGACTTTTTCCTGATTGAACAGCGCGGTGGTTTCGCGGGCAATGAGCGCCGTGTCCAAACGCGCTTGCGCAAACGACTCGCACGCCACCACATGGC
Source organism: uncultured beta proteobacterium (assembly GCA_903914985.1). GTDB lineage: Bacteria > Pseudomonadota > Gammaproteobacteria > Burkholderiales > Burkholderiaceae_C > Allorhodoferax. Next base: position 2,099 of record CAIWRE010000206.1, read on the forward strand.
GCAAGAACTGCACATTGGTGTTCAAGCCCACGACGTGGGTTTTGGACAGTGCGGCATCCAGACGCGCCAGCGCTTCGGCACGCGTGCGGCCGTGCACGATGAGCTTGGCGACCATGGAGTCATAAAAGGGGCTGATGGTGTCGCCTTGGCGCACGCCGGAGTCCACGCGCACACCCTGGTCGGAGCGCTCAAAGCTGCTGTGCGCGGGCAAGGTGTAGACGCCCAAAGTGCCAGTGGCAGGCAAAAACTGCTTGTCCGGCGTCTCTGCACAAATGCGCGCCTCGATGGCGTGACCGGTGATGTGCAGCTGGTCCTGGCGCAAAGGCAGCGGCTCGCCACTGGCCACGCGCAATTGCCACTCCACCAGGTCCAGCCCGGTGATGGCCTCGGTCACGGGGTGCTCTACCTGCAGGCGGGTGTTCATCTCCATAAAGTAGAACTTCATGGCTTCGGGCTGGTCGTAGCTGGTTTGTTCCACGATGAATTCCACCGTGCCTGCACCCACGTAGTTCACCGCACGGGCTGCTGCTACCGCCGCCGCACCCATCTGCGCGCGCAACGCTTCCGGCATACCGGGAGCGGGTGCTTCTTCCAGCACTTTTTGGTGCCGCCGTTGAACCGAGCAGTCACGCTCAAACAGGTACACGCAGTTGCCTTGGCTGTCGCCAAACACCTGGATTTCAATATGGCGCGGGCGCTGCACATATTTTTCGATCAGCACCGCACCATTGCCAAAGCTGCTCACCGCCTCGCGCTGGCAACTGGCCAAAGCGCCTGCAAAGTCTGCTGCGCCTTCGACAATGCGCATGCCCTTGCCGCCGCCGCCCGCGCTGGCCTTGATGAGCACCGGATAGCCAATGCGGTCTGCCTCGCGCTGCAAGAGTGCAGGGTCCTGGTCGGCGCCGTGGTAACCCGGCACCAGCGGCACGCCGGCGCGCTCCATCAGCTGCTTGGACTCGGCCTTCAAACCCATGGCGCGAATGGCGCTGGGCGACGGCCCGATAAACGCCAAGCCCGCGTCAGCACAGGCTTGGGCAAAGGCGTCGTTCTCGCTCAAGAAACCATAGCCGGGGTGAATGGCTTGCGCGCCACACGCCAGCGCCGCCTCAATGATGGCCTGCCAGCGCAGGTAGCTGTCTTTGGGCGCGCTGCCGCCAATGTGCACCGCCTGGTCGCACATCTGTACATGGCGCGCTTGGGCATCGGCATCCGAATAAACGGCCACGGTTTGAATACCAAGGCGCGCAGCCGTTGCCGCCACACGGCAAGCAATTTCGCCACGGTTGGCAATGAGGATTTTGGTGAACATGGTGTTGTCTCGAAGTTGAGTGGGTCACGAAAAAATTATTGCGGGGTCCAGACCACGTCTGCGTCCACGGCATACAGCGCACACGGGTTGCCATAGCGCTGGCAGCTACCCAAGGCGCGCCCGGCGGCATAGTCGCCGGACGCAAAGCCGAAGCCACCCTTGCTGCTCACGGCAAAAGCACGGGGCTTGGCCATGTCCAGAAACTTGGCGTAGGCCGCTTTGTTCGCAGGCCGGACCGGCACCGCATCCACCGCGTCAATGGCGGCAAATCCTGTCGGTTGAGGCGGCTTGACGATGGCGGACTTGTCAAATCCCAAGCGCACCAAAAAATCGTCCACCACAGGCAACCAATGGTCCATGTCGATATTCAGACCTGCATGCCCGTCCTCGCCGACAGCCGAAAAACCTGTGAATTGGGCTCTCCCCCCACCGTCGACCCAGGCCTTGTGCCAAGTTTTCGGATAATCCGCCCCCCAGTATTTGTCGTTTTCCCAGTACAACCAAAGCATGGGTGCCTTGGCGTGTTTAGCGATCTCGCCCCAATAGCGCGTCATGGCATGGGGGTTGCAAGGGCTTCCAGGCTTGGCCTCGGGGTCTCCTCCGGCGCCACCAGCAAAGTTGATGCCTCCCAACAGCCCCGCGGGCGCCCGACCTACGGTCGCCACGGTAGTCAGACCGCCCACCGATTGCCCCGCTACCAGCCAGCGACTGGCATCCACATAAGACAAAGTTTTTGCGAACTCTACGGTGGCCAAAACCTGGTCGGACGCTGCAATCGACATTGCGTCTATCGTTCTGCAGCCGCTGTATTCCGGGTCGAACGTGCCGTAGGTTTTCCAATAGCCAATGCGATTGGGCACCAGAACCACAAAGCCCTTGGCCACCAAATAGCGGGCCAAAGGTTCCGGCCGGTACCGCCCTTGGGAGGCGCGCTTGGCCTCGGTCGCCCGGCCATGGTTGAACACCACCAAAGGAAAAGGCCCATCGCCCGCCGGCCTGTACACAGTAATCGGCACGGGCATGGTCTCTTGTCGGCGAAACATGTCCTTGACGGTCACCTCGATGCTGAGAATTTCTTCCCGCATGTCTTTGGCCAGCACTTCGGCTGCCGTACTGGACTTATCGTCTTGCGCCCACAAGCCGCAGGACAACTGCAATGCAAGCAGGAACGCGTAGAGGGCTTTCATAGTGCGCCCTGCCCTACATCCGGAAAATGCCAAACTTTGTCTCAGGCACTGGCGCGTTCAGCGCGGCGCTCAGGCCCAGGGCCAGCACGCGGCGGGTGTCGGCGGGGTCGATGATGCCGTCGTCCCACAGGCGGGCGGTGGCAAAGTACGGGTGGCCTTGGGTTTCGTACTGGGCTTTGATGGGCGCTTTGAAGGCCGCTTCTTCATCGGCGCTCCAAGTGCCGCCTTTGGCCTCCAGACCGTCGCGCTTGAGGGTGGCCAGCACGCTGGCCGCCTGTTCGCCGCCCATGACGCTGATGCGCGCGTTGGGCCACATCCACAAAAAGCGCGGGCTGTAGGCGCGGCCGCACATGCCGTAGTTGCC
>CAIWRE010000207.1 GCA_903914985.1 uncultured beta proteobacterium
AAGCAAGGGTGATCACAACCCGTTTTTACCGGGTACTTGTAACGGGGTGATGACAAGTGTTCTGCCGTATGCGAAGTTGCCCAAAAAGTTACATTGCTTCCAAGCGACACCACGTTGGTATTCAAACAGACCTTGAAAACATGACGATTGAACTCCCCAAAGACGTTCGGCAACAAGCCATCGCTTCCATTGAGCGCTACTTCCAGGAAAACATGGACGAGAAAATTGGCAATATCGCTGCTGGCGGATTGCTAGGTTTCTTTGTAGAAGAAATCGGCCCTGTCATCTACAACATGGCGGTGGCAGAAGTTCAGGAGCGACTGCAAACCCGCGTCATGGAGATTGATCTTGAAGTCAACGAGGACGCGTTTCAATACTGGCGCAAATACGATCAGGCGAAAAAAAAGTAGCGCGCAAAGGCACGCAACTGACAAGCGAGGGCTTGTTGCCTAAGGCACCCTCACCCCAACAAGTCGAACAGGGTCCGCGCCACGACTTTGGTCGCGCGGCGCAGGTCTTCTAGTGCGATGTTTTCATCAGCGCGCTTGGCGTTGCTCTCAAGCACGGTGCGCGGGCCGCAGCCGTAGAGGACCGCTGGAATACCGTGTTCGCAGAACAGGCGGGCGTCGGTGTAGAGCGGTGTGCCGGAAGCCTCAATCGACTCGCCAAACACGGTGCTGGCGTGCTGGCACAGAGCGGTAACCAGCGGCTGGTTGCCAGGCAGGGGCTTGAGGGCATGGGCCAGCAAGATGCGCTTGACCTCGATGCTGATGCCCGGGGACTGCGCTACTGCGTCCGCAATCACCTGGCGCAAGGTGGCTTCCACTTCGGCCGGATTTTCTTCGGGGATCATGCGGCGGTCGAGCTTGAGCACGACTTTGCCGGGCACCACATTGGTGTTGGTGCCGCCGGTGATCAATCCCACGTTCAGGTAAGGGTGGTTGATACCTTGGACCTGGCTGCTGATCTGTTGGTACAGCGTGTTTTGGTGGTACAGGGCGTTGAGGATGCGGGTGGCAGCCTGCAGCGCGTCCACTCCGGTTTCCGGCACGGCCGCATGGCCCATCTTGCCGTGCACCGTGACTTCCATTTGCAGGCAACCGTTGTGCCCGGTAATCACCTGGTAGCTAAAGGCCGCGCCAATCAACAAATCGGGCTTGATGATGCCCTTGGTGAGCAGCCAGCCGGGGCCGAGTTCGCCGCCAAACTCTTCGTCGTAGGTGAAGTACAGCTCTACGCTGCCGTGCAGGTTTGCGCCCAAGGCCTCCAGGGCGCGGGTGGCAAAGGTAAAGGTTGCGAAGTCGCACTTGCTGACCGCGGCTGCGCGGCCATAAAGGCGGCCGTTGTCGACCTCGCCGCCATAGGGGTCATGCGTCCAGCCTTCGCCGGGTGGCACGACGTCGCCATGCGCGTTCAGGCCCACGGTGCGGCCTGCGCCGTATTGGCGGCGCACCACCAGATTGGTGATGGTTTCCAGCCCGGCAGCATGCACTTCGGCGACCGGAGGCGCATGCTTTTCTGCCGCAAAACCAAAGTCTTGCAACACCGTGGCGGTGCGGTCGGCGTGAGGCGTATTGTTGCCCGGTGGTGTGTCGGTAGGGACTTGCACCAGTTGCTGCAAGAAGCGCACTTCTTCGTCAAAGTGGGCGTCCACCCAGGCGTCCAGGGCGGCGTAAGAAGCAGGTGCAGAGGTAGGCTGTGTCATGTGGGGTCCGTAGCGAGTTGGTCTAGCAAATGGGCAAAGGCTTGGACGCACAGGTCGGCGTCGTCGTTGGTGATGGAT
>CAIWRE010000208.1 GCA_903914985.1 uncultured beta proteobacterium
AGCAAGCAATTGCTTCCTGTTTATGACAAGCCGATGATTTATTACCCCCTGAGCACCCTGCTGCTGGCCGGTATTCGTGACATATTGGTCATCTCAACACCGCAAGACACGCCTCGCTTTGAACAACTCCTCGGGGATGGAAGTCAATGGGGAGTGCGTCTGTCCTACGCTGTGCAGCCCAGTCCGGGCGGGCTGGCGCAGGCCTTCTTAATCGGTGAGGCGTTCTTAAATGGCGCACCCAGCGCACTGGTCCTCGGCGACAACCTCTTTTATGGCCACGACTTTGCACCGTTGCTGATGTCAACGTCCCGGCAAGCGCTCGGGGCAACGGTTTTTGCTTATGCAGTGCAGGATCCCCAGCGCTATGGCGTTGTCGAATTTGACAAACACGGCAGGGCAATCAGCCTGGAAGAAAAGCCCCTCGCACCCAAATCCCGTTATGCGGTGACGGGTCTGTACTTTTACGACAGCCAGGTGGTTGAAATGGCCAAGACGATCAAGCCTTCGGCGCGCGGAGAACTTGAAATTACGGATGTGAACAAGCTCTACCTTGAGCGCGGCCAGTTGGACGTGCAAACGATGGGGCGCGGATATGCCTGGCTCGACACCGGCACCCATGAATCCATGCTGGAAGCAAGTCAATTCATTCACACCATCGAAAACCGCCAGGGTCTTAAAGTCGCAGCTCCGGAAGAAATCGCCTGGCGACGCGGATGGATTGACGATTCGCAACTGCGCCTTTTGGCAGCCCCGCTGGATAAGTCTGGTTACGGGCAGTATTTGCTTCGCTTGCTTACCGAAAAGGTATATTGATGAGAGCCACGCCCACTGCGATTTCCGATGTCTTGGTATTGGAGCCAACCGTCTTTGGAGATTCACGGGGCTTTTTCTTTGAGAGCTTCAACGCGCGAACTTTCAGTGCCGCCACAGGGCTTTCACCCACTTTTGTCCAGGACAACCACTCAAAATCTGAACGCGGCGTACTCCGCGGGCTGCATTACCAAGAACAGTTTCCCCAGGGAAAATTGGTGCGTGTGGTGGTTGGAGAAGTATTTGACGTGGCGGTCGACATCCGACGCCAATCCCCAACCTACGGGCAGTGGATCGGCGAATACCTTTCCGCCGCCAATCAGCGTCAACTATGGATTCCACCAGGGCTAGCGCACGGATTCCTGGTGAAATCTGAATATGCCGAATTTCTGTACAAGACAACGGAGTACTATGCGCCGGATTTTGAGCGGTGCATTGCATGGAATGACCCCGAACTGCAGATCGCGTGGCCGCTGGATGGAATAAATCCAACTGTTTCAACCAAGGATGCCGCTGGAGGGCGTTTTTCGAAAATATGAATAATCTTAACGCTCCCATTTTTGACGCAGGCTCCGGAAAACTGTCCGGCATCGGTCGTGCGTTGGTGTTGGCAGGCAATTTGGACCAGAAAACTGCTGAGAAGTTGTTTAGCAAGGCCAATGCGCAGGGAAAAAGTTTTGTATCTGAACTGGTGGCCTCCGGCGCCGTTTCATCATTTACGATAGCGCATACCCTTTGCAAGGCATTCATGTCACCGTTGGTGGATCTTGATGCCGTTAATATTGACAAACTTCCATCCGATATATTAGACGGAAAAATTTGCCGCGATTACCAAATTTTGCCGTTAACCAAGCGAAACAATGCATTGGTTATTGCAACTGCAGATCCGTCTAACCGCGAGGCTGCCGACAAAATAAAATTTGCAACCCAACTGTCGGTGGAATGGGTGGTGGTTGAATTTGACAAGCTGATAAAGATCAATACCTTACGGTATGGTGAGGCTTCGGAACAATCAGCCACCTCTTTGCTCACCACGGGTTTTGACGAAAAAAGCCTGGAGAGTGCGGAGGATACAAACACTTTTGAATCCAATACGGAAAGTGAAGTTGACGACGCGCCCGTTGTTCGATTTTTGAGGAAGATGCTGTCTGACGCATATGCCATTGGAGCATCCGACCTGCATTTTGAACCTTATGAATTTTCTTATAGAGTGCGTTTTCGCGTCGATGGTGTTTTACGGGAAATCGCCGCACCACCAATCAGCATCAAAGAAAAACTGGCGTCCCGGATTAAGGTGATCTCGCGGATCGACATCTCTGAAAAGCGCGTGCCTCAGGATGGACGCATGAAAATGAAAATGGGCGCGGAAAAAGTCATCGATTTCCGCGTGAGTACCTTACCCACTTTGTTTGGCGAGAAAATAGTAATTCGTATTCTTGATCCCAGCAGTGCGCAAATGGGTATCGAAGCCTTAGGCTACGAAGATGTGGAAAAGGAAAGGCTTCTCAAGGCTATTAACCGCCCCTATGGGATGGTGCTGGTGACGGGACCGACCGGATCGGGAAAAACCGTTTCTTTATATACCTGCCTCAATATATTAAACCGACCGGGCGTAAATATTGCCACTGCGGAGGACCCTTCCGAAATTAATGTGCCCGGAATCAACCAGGTAAATGTCAATGAAAAGGCAGGCTTAACGTTCGCAGTGGCACTAAGATCATTTCTGCGCCAGGATCCAGACATTATTATGGTCGGAGAGATTCGGGACCTCGAAACTGCCGATATATCCATCAAAGCCGCACAAACCGGCCACATGGTGATGTCCACCCTTCACACGAATGATGCGCCATCGACCATTACCCGCCTTAGGAATATGGGCGTGGCTCCGTTCAATATTGCCTCCAGTGTCGTACTGGTAACTGCACAGCGTTTGGCGCGGCGACTTTGTCCAAAGTGCAAGGTTGCGATCGATTTGCCACGGCAAGCTCTGTTGGATGCCGGGTATCAGGAGTCCGATTTAGACGGTAGTTGGAAACCTTATCACGCGGTCGGTTGCAACAGTTGCAATAACGGCTTCAAAGGCCGTGTTGGCATTTACCAGGTTATGCCAGTCAGTGATGAAATTCAGCGAATCATACTGCGTGATGGCTCGGCTATGGACATTGCCGAGCAAGCTGAACGTGAGGGAGTCCGATCCCTGCGCACCTCTGGGCTGCACAAAGTAAAGCTCGGCTTGACCTCCATTGAAGAAGTCATGGCAGTTACCAACGAATAATCGAAGTTCACAAGGCAACATATGGCAACTACCCGAAAGGCTCAACAATTACGACTTAAGAGCGCAGCTGCAGAGGCTATTTTCGAATGGCAGGGCCGCGACCGCAACGGGCGGATTGTCAACGGCGAAACCCGCGCCGAGGCCAATCATCTGGTGCGCGCCATGCTTCGCCGGCAAGGCATCACGCCCATAAAGATCAAAAAGCGACGCATGGGCTGGGCTCAGTCAATCAAGCCTAAAGAAATTGCCACATTTACCCGTCAATTAGCGGCGATGATGAAAGCGGGTGTTCCGCTGCTTCAATCGTTTGACATCGTCGGGCAAGGCAATCCAAATCCCAGTCTTACAAAACTCATCAACGATTTGCGCATTGACATTGAAACCGGATCATCCATGAGCGCTGCTTTTCGCAAGCACCCTAAACAATTCAGTCAACTTTATTGCAATTTGGTCGCTGCCGGTGAGGCTGCCGGCATCTTGGATTCATTGCTGGATCGCCTGGCCACCTATATGGAAAAAACTGAGGCGATTAAATCCAAAATTAAGTCGGCACTTATGTATCCCATCAGTGTACTGGTCGTTGCTTTTGCCGTCATTACGATAATTATGCTGTTTGTAATCCCGTCATTCAAGCAGGTATTTGCCTCGTTTGGCGGTGAACTACCCGCACCGACTCTGATTGTGATTGGCATGAGTGAATTTTTCGTTCAATACTGGTACCTGATATTTGGCAGTATTTTCGGTGCGGTATTTTTGTATCTCCGCGCATTAAAGACGAGCACCCACCTGCAGGCGGTTATCGACCGGCTGTTGCTTCGTCTGCCGATTTTTGGACCTTTGGTTCGGAAATCGTGTATTGCCCGCTGGACCCGCACGTTGGCAACCATGTTCGCTGCCGGTGTCCCGCTGGTTGAAGCACTGGAATCGGTTGGCGGCGCTGCCGGCAATGCCGCTTATGCCGAGGGCACGGTGGGCATCCGGCAACAGGTCTCAAGTGGTGTATCACTGACCACCGCCATGAACCAGTCCAAATTATTCCCGCCCATGGTTCTGCAAATGTGTGCTATCGGCGAGGAGTCCGGATCAATTGACAACATGTTGGGCAAGGCAGCAGATTTTTTCGAATCTGAGGTGGATGACATGGTTGCAGGCCTGTCGAGTTTGATGGAACCCATCATCATGGTATTTCTTGGTACTATCATTGGCGGTATCGTGGTCGCCATGTACCTTCCCATCTTCAAATTAGGGCAACTCGTTTGATCCCCTCCGCTGTATATACGGGGGTGTTTTCGGCCGGCATTTTGGGGCTGCTGATCGGCAGCTTTTTGAATGTGGTGATTTGCCGATTACCCAAGATGCTGGAGCACAGGTGGGCAAGGGATTACCACGAATGGGCCGGAACTGCGCAAGCCCCCTCCGAGCCCTTCAATTTGTGGACGCCCGCATCCCACTGTCCCGAATGCTCTCAGCCTGTTCGCTGGCACCACAACATTCCTGTGCTTAGTTTCGTCCTCCTGCGCGGGCGATGCAAACAGTGTCGAGGCGCTATCAGCCTCAAATACCCCTTGGTTGAGCTGGCGACAGCAGGCTTATTCGCCCTGTGTGTCGCCCGGTGGGGTTGGACGCCTGCGGCAGCTCTTTGGTGCATTTTTTCCTCCGCCATCCTGGTGTTAGCGGTCATTGACTGGGAGACCACTCTGCTGCCGGATGTGATAACGCTGCCGCTGCTCTGGCTGGGACTGATTGCTGCGGACATGCAATGGAGCCAAGCGTCACTACCGGACGCATTGTGGGGAGCAGTCCTGGGCTATCTTTCCCTGTGGTCGGTGTATTGGGTATTCAAACTGGTAACAGCTAAAGAGGGCATGGGCTTTGGCGACTTCAAGCTCCTGGCCTGCTTGGGCGCCTGGTTCGGATGGCAACTTCTGATACCCATCATCCTGTTGTCGTCCGTGGTGGGTATTGTGGTGGGCTTGGCGTTGAAATGGCTTGGATCACAACGCGAGGGTGGCTACATACCCTTCGGGCCTTTCCTGGCAGGGGCAGGCTTTTTATGCCTTGCCGGTAAACCCCACACGATTTTGAATTTCTTAGCCCTCTGACGATGCGCAGCTTTCGAGTCGGGATCAGCGGGGGAATTGGGAGCGGCAAGAGCACCGTGAGCCAAATCTTTGGACGAAATGGCGCCGTGGTGATTGACCTTGACGCACTTTCGCGCGCCAGCACGGCTGCAGGGGGGGCTGCTATCGACGCAGTCCGGTCGACTTTTGGCGAGGATTTTGTGGATCGCACGGGTGCCATGGACCGCACCAAAATGCGGAGTTTGGTATTTAGCGACCCCAAAGCCCGCTCTCGCTTAGAAGCTATCGTCCACCCAGTGATCGCCATGGAGTCCGCGACTCTGGCGCAAAAAGCGCAGGAAAGAGGTGTTGCGTGTATTGTTTTTGACATTCCGCTGTTGGTGGAGTCAGCACACTGGCGCGCCAGTCTGGACCGCGTTGTGATGGTGGACTGCTCCGTTGACACCCAAATTCAACGCGTCAAGGCCCGCAGCGGCCTGGACGAGACGGAAATCCGCCGCATCATCCACGCGCAGAGCTCACGTGCCCTGAGGTTGCAGGCGGCTGACACCGTAATTTTCAATGAGGGCAAGAACTTGTTGGCAATCGAACGCGAGTTGCAGAGTTTGTCAGCGCAGTTCGGGCTATGATCCTGCCATTGGAAAATTGCGCGTGATCCTTTACGAATACCCTTTTAACGAAAAGATTCGCACATACCTGCGTTTAGAGCAGTTATTTGAGCGGCTTTTTGCTCTTATTGATCGCCCGTCAGAGCTCGATCATCATTTCGCGCTGATCACTTTATTTGAAGTCCTGAGCGTCAGCGCGCGTGCGGAGCTTAAGACGGATGCGCTCAAGGACCTTGAACGACAGCGTCAAATCATGTGCAACTTCCGAGGAAATCCAGACATTGCCGCGGATGTCCTCGAAAAACTAGTCGATCAAATCAGTGCCTGCATTGCTGATCTGAACCAGGCTCCCAACAAACTGGGGCGTGTGCTGGAGGAAAACGACTGGTTAAAAAGCGTGCGCAGTCGCACCAGCATTCCTGGTGGAACGGGCAATTTCGACCTGCCGGCGTACTACGCGTGGCAGCACCACCCTTCCGATCAACGACGCAACGACTTGAGCGGTTGGGTGGAAACCTTGCTGCCGATGTCCAATGCGATCCAACTGCTTTTGGGTTTGTTGCGAGATTCAGGCTCGCCTCAGAAAATTGTGGCCATGGGCGGTCATTTTCAACAAAACTTGCCGCAGGGGCGCACGTTCCAACTGCTACGCCTGGCGGTGAACCCCGCTTTAGGCGCTATTCCTGAAATCAGCGCCAACCGTCTGGTGGCGTCTATTCGTTTCGTGCACGAGTCTGTGTATGACCGTGTTCAGCCCAACACGGCGGATATAGCCTTCGAACTGACACTTTGCGCTTGATTTGCAGCGCTGGCCATGGCGACGAACGTTGAAAAAATAGTGAAGTGTCCGGGTTGTCAGGGCCCGAGCCTGTATGCCCCGTCCAATGCCTACCGTCCTTTTTGCAGTGCGCGGTGCAAAGAAGGCGACCTGGGCGCATGGGCGACAGAGGAATTTCGCCTACCCGCCGTGGACAAGCCCGACGACATGCAACTCGAGCACGGCCCCATCCACTAAGCCTCTAGCCGCCCTCAGCGCCGGCTTCCCCGGCCAACCACTCCAACACAGGCACCGTTCCGGGCAGCACGGGGTGCACCTTCACAGGCAAGGTTTCCCACTGTGCGGATTGCGCCTCGCGCATTTGCAGGTCTCCATCCCATGCGGTGACCTTGAAGAAGTGCAGTCGCACCAGCGCATGCGGGTAGTCAATGACCTCTACCTTCCAGGGTGTGGCGCTGCGCACGTCGATTCCAATCTCTTCGCGTAATTCACGGCACAGGGCGTCATAGGTCGATTCGCCCGGCTCCACCTTGCCACCGGGAAATTCCCAATACCCCGCGTACGGCTTACCAACGGGGCGCGATGTCAGCAGGAATGCTCCATCACTTTGAATCAGCACACCCACCGCCACCTGCACCTGGGCACGGTCCGCTGCGCCCTGGCGGGCCAATTCAGGATCGGCCACCCGAACCGGTTGGTTCATGGATGGGTGCCGGCGCCGGTCGCATGGCGGCCGGCAAAGTCCTTGGCAAACTGCCAAGCCACGCGCCCACTGCGGGACCCTCGCTCCAAGGCCCAGACCAAGGCTTGCGGACGGGCGGCGGCAATGTGGGCCGGGGGCACGTCCAGCGCTTGCAGCCACTGCGCCACGATGGCCAAGTACTCATCCTGGGTGAAGGGATAAAAGCTGACCCACAAACCAAAGCGCTCCGACAGGGAGATTTTTTCCTCCACGCCCTCGCCTGGATGCACTTCACCGCTATCTGTGTGCGTATAGGTCAGGTTTTCGGCCATGTACTCAGGCAGCAGATGGCGCCGGTTACTGGTGGCGTAAATCAACACATTGGCCGAGGTCGCCGACACCGAACCATCAAGCACCGACTTCAGCGCTTTGTAGCCGGGCTCGCCCTGGTCAAAGCTCAGGTCGTCGCAAAAAATCAAAAACTTCTCGCTGCGCTGGGAGACGATGTCAACGATGTCGGGCAAGTCCACCAGGTCTTCTTTGTCAACCTCAATCAGCCTCAGGCCTTGAGACGCGTAGGTATTCAAACACGCCCGTACCAAAGAGGACTTTCCGGTGCCGCGCGCCCCGGTCAACAAGACATTATTGGCCGTTTGTCCGCTCACGAATTGCGCTGTATTGCGGGCAATTTTCTCTTTCTGGATGGCAATTTCAAGCAGATCGTCTAAGCGCATCGCGCCCACCTGCCGCACCGGGACCAGATACCCCTGGCCCGACACCCGCTTGCGGTACAAAAACGCGATGGAACTGTTCCAATCGGGCTGCTCAATATCCTGGCGCAGGGCGGACTCGACCCGCTCCATGAACTGCACAGCGCGCGCCAAAAATGGGGCGAAATCTTCGACTTTCATGGCCTTAAGACCGATAGTCTGCGTTGATCGTGACGTAGTCGTGGCTCAGGTCACAGGTCCACACCGTGTGGCTGGCCGTGCCTCGACCCAGATCCACGCGCACCGTGATTTCGCTTTGGCGCATGACGCGCTGGCCATCCGCCTCTTGGTACGCCGGATTGCGACCGCCCTTGGTAGCAACATGCACATCGTCCAGAAAGAGTTCAATGCCGCTTTGGTCCAAATCCTCAATGCCCGCATAGCCCACCGCGGCCAGAATGCGGCCTAAGTTCGGGTCGCTGGCAAAAAATGCTGTTTTGACCAACGGCGAATGGGCAATGGCATAGGCTACTTTGCTGCATTCCTGCACATTCGCGCCGCCGTCCACCTGCACGGTAATGAACTTGGTGGCACCCTCACCGTCACGCACGATGGCGTGGGCAAGCTGTTTGGCCACCGCCAGCAATGCGCCGAACAAGGCCTCACCTTCCGGGCTGCTCAGCGAATCGATGCGCGCATGACCGGCCTGGTGCGTGGCAACCACCACCAGGGAATCATTGGTGGACGTATCACCGTCCACTGTCACGCAGTTGAAGGACTGCTGCGCCAAGGCCAAGGCCAAGGGCTGCATCAATTCGGGGTGGACACAGGCGTCAGTGGCGATAAAGCCCAGCATGGTCGCCATATTGGGACGGATCATGCCCGCGCCTTTGCTAATCCCCGTCACGCTGACAGTTTTGCCACCGATGTGCACCTGCTGCCCATACGCCTTCGGGACCGTGTCCGTGGTCATGATGCCTTCAGCCGCATCCAGCCATGCGTCGGCGCGGGCGGCGGCGATTGCGCGGTCAAGCGCCGCAATGATGCGGTCACTGGGCAAGGGCTCCATGATCACACCGGTCGAAAACGGCAGGACCTGCGCAGGCGACACCCCCAATCGTTGGGAAAGTGCGTCACACGTTGCACGTGCACGGGCCAAGCCATCGGCTCCGGTGCCGGCATTGGCGTTGCCGGTGTTAATCACCATCGCGCGGATGCCGGCTCCCTGGGCGAGATTTTGTTGGCAAATTTGCACCGGCGCCGCGCAAAAGCGGTTGGTCGTAAAGACGCCACCCACACTGCTTCCAGGATCGAGCAGGAAAACCGAGACGTCTTTACGACCCTGCTTGCGCACGCCGGCCTCTACGACCCCAATGCGCACACCCGAAATGGGAAACAAGGTTGCTGCGTCAGTTGCAGGCAAATTCACGGGCATAAAAAACTCCTCAGGCCAGCTTACCGTGGCATTGCTTGTATTTTTTCCCGCTGCCGCAGGGGCAGGGTTCGTTGCGACCCACACGCGCAAATAAAGACGCATCGCCTGTCCGGGCGGCAGGACTTGCTTCGGTGGTTTCAGCCTCACCAGTCTCAGTCGGCGCGGTATAGGTGATATTGCTGATGTTCTCGCCACGCGCCTCCAACACCTGCGCCGCTTCGTCGAGCTGCTCGCTGGACTGTATGCGCACCGTCATCAGGGTTTGCGTCACCTCGTTTTTGACTGCGTCAAGCATCTGACCGAACAACTCAAACGCTTCACGTTTGTACTCCTGCTTGGGCTGCTTTTGGGCGTAGCCGCGCAAATGGATGCCTTTGCGCAAATAGTCCAACGAACTCAGGTGGTCGCGCCACTGGGTGTCAATCGTTTGCAAGAGCACCATGCGCTCGAAATGGGTAAAGCTCTCCGCACCCACTTGCTCCACTTTGAGACCAAATGAGAGGTTGGCCGCCTCCACGACAGCCTCAACAATGTCGTCGTCGGTAATCGATTGGGCAGCGGCGATTTTTTGCGCCAGGTTCAGCTCCAGACGCCATTCTTCGGTCAGCACCTTTTGCAGGCCAGGAATATCCCACTGCTCCTCCACCGACTCGCGGGGCACATAGGTACGCACCAGGTCCTCGAAGGTGCCCTCGCGCAGGGAAGCAATTTGGGCATTGAGGTCCTGGGCATCCAAAATCGCATTGCGCTGCTGGTAAATCACCTTGCGCTGGTCGTTAGAAACGTCGTCGTACTCCAGCAACTGCTTGCGCATGTCAAAGTTGCGCGCCTCGACTTTGCGCTGTGCGCTCTCGATGCTACGGGAGACCATGCCGGCCTCAATCGCTTCGCCTTCGGGCATCTTGAGGCGGTCCATGATGGCCTTGACACGCTCGCCCGCAAAGATTCGCATCAGCGCGTCATCCAGGCTCAGGTAAAAGCGCGACGAGCCAGGGTCGCCCTGGCGGCCGGAGCGGCCTCGCAACTGGTTGTCAATACGGCGCGACTCATGGCGCTCGGTCGCAATGATGCGCAAGCCGCCCAAGGCGGTGATGGCCTCATGGTCGACCTTCCATTGCGCCTTGAGTGCCGCAATGTGCTGCTCTTTGGCAGCATCGTCCAAGCTTTCGTCGTGGCGCACTGCGTCCAGTGCCTTGTCGATATTGCCGCCCAGCACAATGTCGGTACCCCGCCCCGCCATGTTGGTGGCAATGGTGATCATCTTGGCGCGCCCGGCCTGGGCCACGATATCGGCTTCACGGGCGTGCTGCTTGGCGTTGAGCACCTGG
>CAIWRE010000209.1 GCA_903914985.1 uncultured beta proteobacterium
AGGCTGCAAAGGCACGGGATGGCCGTTGACCGTCACCGTGTAGCGGCTGCTGTTGAGGCCGTTGACCTTGACTTCAATGCGCTCCAGCGACGAGTCCACATAGCGCGCCGTGCCGCCTGCCGTCCCCTCTTCGCCCATCACGTGCCAGGGCTCCAGCGCCTGGCGCAGGCTCAAGTTCACACCTTTGGTTTGGATCTGCCCCACCAGCGGAAAACGGAACTCAAAGTGCGGCGCAAACCAGGCCGCATCAAACGCAAACCCGGCCTCTTGCAGCTCGGTGATCACGTCGTTGAAGTCTTCTTGGACGCAGTGCGGCAGAAGGAATCGGTCGTGCAGCTCGGTGCCCCAACGCGTCACGGGTGCAAGGTAGGGCTTCTCCCAAAACCGCGCCACCAGCGCACGCAGCAGCAGTTGCTGCACCACGCTCATGCGGGCGTGTGGCGGCATCTCGAACGCCCGCAGCTCCAGCAGGCCTAAGCGGCCGGTGGACGAGTCCGGCGAATACATCTTGTCGATGCAAAACTCGCTGCGATGGGTGTTGCCGGTCACGTCCACCAGAATGTTGCGCAATGTGCGGTCCACCAGCCACGGTGCCATATAGGTCTCTGTGGCGTTGGCAGCACCTTTAACGCCCTTCGCCTGTTCACTCAAGCGGTGAATCTCGCGCAAGGCAATTTCCAGCTCATAGATTTGATCGTTGCGCGCTTCGTCCACCCGCGGCGCCTGGCTTTTCGGGCCGATGAACATGCCGCTGAACAAATAGCTCAAGCTGGGGTGGTTGTGCCAGTACAGAAGCAAGCTGGCCAGCAGCGTGGGCCGGCGTAAGAATGGGCTGTCCGCCGGTGTGGCACCACCCATGACGACGTGGTTGCCACCGCCCGTGCCGGTGTGGCGGCCATCGGTCATGAACTTCTCGGCTGACAGGCGCGTCTCAAAAGCAGCCTGGTACAAAAACTCGGTATGTGCCACCACCTCGCCCCAGTGGTGCGCGGGGTGGATGTTGACTTCAATCACGCCGGGGTCGGGGGTGACTTGCAGCAGTTTGAGGCGCGGATCGCGCGGTGGCGGATAGCCTTCCATGACGATTTTGACGCCCAGGTCCCTGGCCGTGGCTTCCACCGCAGCCACCAGGTCCAGGTAATCGTCCAAGCGCGGCAAGGGCGGCATGAACACGTACAACACGCCGCTGGCCGTGCCCTGCTCTTCCGCCTTGGGGCCGTTGGCGCGGCGCGGGTCGCGCACTTCGACGCAGACGGCGGTGCGCACCTGTTGCGGATCGGATTTGAATTTTTCGGGCGCGGACTGGGGCACCGAAGCAGCAACGGCGCTGCGCATTTGCAGCGCGGGAGCTACCACCGTGGGTTTGAGTGCGCTGCGCGGCGCAAACGGGTCTTGCTCAATCAGCTGGGGGCGCTCGGTGGGCGCCACCCAGGGCAAGGAGTCCAAAGGCAAACGCCAACCCATGGGGGAGTCGCCAGGCATGAGGTAAAGCCGCTCATCGCGCACAAACCAAGGGCCGCTTTCCCACTGGGGTGGGGTTCCGGGCACCGGCTGCCCGGGCTTGGCTTCAAAGGGGCGCAGCGGCAACACAAAGCCCACCTCGGCCTCTAAACCTTGCGAAAACACGCGGCGCAGCCGGGCACGTTCCAGCTCATCGTCCAGCCGGGCGTCAAACGGGTCAACGTTGACGGGCAAGCGGCGCTCGCGCCACAGGTAGTACCAGGCATCTTCATGCCCTGCCAGGATGTGCGCGTCCGACACACCCACGCGTTGGGCCAGCGCGTCAATAAAGCGGCGCGCATCGGCGGCGGTGTAGTGGCTGGGCTCGCGCTCGTCGGCGAACAGCGTGGGGTCGCTCCAGCAGGGCTGCCCGTCAGTAC
>CAIWRE010000210.1 GCA_903914985.1 uncultured beta proteobacterium
GCCATGGCTTCTTTGATCATGTCCATGGGCAAGGTGGCCCACGAGAACACCGCCTGAAAAATCAAAAACAACACCACCGCCAGCACCAGCAAACCCCACACCGGGTGCATGGCCACGGCGTCGATGCGGTGCTGAAAGCGCCCCAGGCGCGGCGCACGGGGTGCGACCAGCGCCAAGATGCGGCGCACCTCGCCTTGCAGCTCTGCGCTGCTGCGGGCGGCAGCGTCCACCGCCTGCGCGGGGGCTGTGGCCAGCAGGGTTTGTATTTGCTGCATCAGCGCTGCGTGGCCGTTGTGCTGTACCGCCACGGTTTCCACCACGGGGCAGCCCAGCTCGGCCTGCAGGCGCGCCACGTCAATATCCAGCCCGTGGGCACGTGCCACGTCGGCCATGTTGAGCGCCACCACCATGGGTTTGCCCAGGCCTTTGAGCTCCAGCACCAGGCGCAGGTTCATGCGCAAATTGGTGGCGTCCACCACGGCCACGATGGCGTCGGGCGCGTCCTCGCCAGCGCGCCGGCCCTGCAGCACCTCCACCATCACTTGTTCGTCGGGCGTGGCAGGTGTGAGGCTGTAGGAGCCCGGCAAATCCACCACCGAGATGCGCTGGCCGTCGGGCAAACGGGCCGCGCCCACTTTGCGCTCCACGGTGACACCGGCGTAGTTGGCCACCTTTTGGCGCGCGCCAGTGAGCAGGTTAAAGAGTGCGGTCTTGCCGCAGTTGGGGTTGCCCACCAGGGCAACGCTGGGGTGGGCAGAGGGGTTCAGGGTGGCTTGTTGCATGGCGGGCGCTCAGACGGGTTCCACTTCAATGCACTGGGCCTCGAGCAGGCGCAACGCAAACTGCGTGTCGCCAATCTGCACCGCCAGCGGCTCCCGTCCGCCCGGCCCCCGGCGCAGCATGCGCACCGGCTCCCCGGCAATAAAGCCCAGCTCCCCCAGCCGCCGCACCGTCGCCTCCTGCACCGCCCCGCCCCCCGCTCGCAGCCCCGTAACACAGGCATGGGTGCCATTGGGCAGGTCAGACAGCAGCGTGGGGGTGGACATGGGTGCTCCTATACAGATAGCGACGGGCGCAGCGTGAGGCAAGTTGCCTTGGATTGCGTCAAATCTAAATGAGATTGTATCTCATTTAGATTTAGACCTCTTGATGAAGATGGCTGGCAGTGCCTCAAGCTTAAGACTCAATTGCAAAGCACCGGCTGGACGGGTCGGGGAGGAGCCGTATTTTTGAAGATACGGCTCAAGATTTGAGGTGTCTTCATGCTCGGTATCATCGCCCTCCGTCGTGAACCGGGCAAAGCCCGACGGCGCCAACGCGCCAGTCTTCTTGCATTCAGTGTGGGGGCTAACTCAACAAGTTGGGGCTATGTTGCACCCGATGAGATCACTGCCGCTATTTGGGTGCATGCTTGCCTGCGTGATTGAAAGCCGCGTTCGCGAACCCACCCCAATCCATCCATGTGCTCGCTCAATTGAACCAATTTTCTGCGGCAAGCGCTGTGACTTGGATAAGCACTTGGCACACGATCTCATCGCACTATCAACCGCATTGAATGCATCAGTTCAAGAGTGTCGAACTCATCATTAGCACTTCTAACTTTCATTTTATATATTTAAATTTTAAATCAATATACAATATATTATTGTTATGGGCGGTGCTGAATACACGGCCCAGCACTCGCAAAAAACGTCGGCTAGCAATATCGGAATAGGAGATAAAGTGGCTTCTTATACAGAACGAATTCTCATACTGTGCAAGACATACCCTTCACCTAGCGCGAAATACGCAGAGACGTCCTGCGTTGCTGGGATGACGGCAGATGGTCGATTCATCCGCCTTTATCCGGTACCTTTCCGGCTAGTTGCAGATGATCAACAATTCAGAAAGTGGCAGTGGATAACGGCACGAATTGAAAAAGCGCGAGACGACCATCGACCCGAAAGTCATCGAATTTTCGTGGATACGATCGAGTGCGATCCAGAACCCCTGCCAAGCGGCAGGACGGGCTGGCCCGCACGCGCCGAACTGCTTGCCAAACTCCAACTTTTCTCAAATTTTGCCGATGTTCAAAAAGCGCAGGAGGATCAGGGCATTACTTTGGCGCGCTTACGTCCAACCCGAATTTTAGGCTTGGACATTAGGAAAACGGACAATCCAATTTGGACTAATTATGAAAAGGAAAAACTCTTGCGCCTCCAAAGGCAGTCTGAACTCTTTGATGAGGTAGAAGAGGGAAAACAAATTAGACTACTTGAAAAACTGCCCTTTGATTTTTATTATCGATATGAATGCCACATCGACGGCCAATCATTCGCGTACAAACACAAAATAGTGGACTGGGAAGTAGGTGCACTTTTCAGAACTGTTCGTCGTCAACATGGTGAAGCCTGGGAAGCACCTCTTCGCAAAAAGCTAGAGCAGGAGTTACCGAGCAGAGATTTGCAATTTTTGCTAGGAACTATCCACCGTTTTCCACATCAATGGCTTCTCATTAGCCTAATTTATCCGCCTAAGCCGCAGCTTGAAAACCAAAATCAGGAATTGCTGTTTTAGTCGTCAAGTGTGTTACCGCCGGTCCCCCGTGTTGGCGCGCGGCGCGAGCGACAAAAGTCCTATGGCACATTGAAAAATCGGCTTCAAAACAAACCAGACAGGCCGTAGTGGCACGAGAAATCTTCACCAACTCTTGTAATGGAGCTTCTTGCATCGCTAAATATGCAAGAAAGGCTTTGGTATAAGTTGACCAATTGCTATCGATTTTATATTTGCTACGAATTGGCTTAGGGCAACCGAGCGCGGGCACATGAAGATACGCGATACCTTGTTCAGAAAGCGCGGAACTGAATGAGTTTTTAGAAAAACCTTTTTTTCGCGAGAGCGGAAGTTCACGCACATCAACAACAGTTTTGACATTCGCCGCAATTAGCTTTTCGATGAACTTGTCGATCGTTAGCCCTTCATAACCAAAGGTATACAGACTTGTAGCCATAGTTATATTGGTAATTAAATTTATGTGAATTCTAGCCCTTTGACCTTAGATATTTTTATATACCCATCAAATTTAGCTAAAAGGCCAATCGCCGAACGCGAACCTTCGGTACTCAGTCATACGCAATCACCGCCCGCCCGGCGTCGGCCTGCGAGCGCCAGCGGGCCAAGGCGGCGTCGCTGGGGTAGAAGCGGGCGGCGTCGCCGAGCTGGAGTTCGGCATAGGCGCCCTCCTCCGCTACTACGCCTTCGGGCGCGTCGCCAGCTGCGGGCAGGCGCTCTAGCGCAAAGCGCACCAAGAGGCCGCGCACGAGCTCGCCCTGCTCGGTCATTTCGCGCTGGGCCGGAAACTCGCGCAGCAGCTGGGCCACGTCGGGGCCGGGGCTGTGGGCGTCGGCTTTCAGGGCCACGCGCAGGTAGCGGCCAAAGCGGCAGCGCGCTTGCTCCAGGTCCCAGAGCTGGGTGATGGTGAACTGCATGCCGCCCGAAAAACGGTCCGGCTGCGCCTTGCCCATGGCGATGACGAGGGCGTCGTCTTTGAGCAGGTTTTTGTGTTCGTTGATCAGGCGCTCGTCGGCACGCGCCTCGATGGTGGCGGACTTGTCGTCGAGCTTGAACAGCGCCAGCTTGCCGCGCTGCCCGTTGATGACGCGCAGGTCGGTGATGATGCCTGCCAGCAGCTGGGGCTCGCGGGTCTCGAGCAGCTCTTCGATGGGGCGCTTGGCAAAGCGGCGCACTTCGAGCGCCACTTCGTCAAACAAATGGCCCGA
>CAIWRE010000211.1 GCA_903914985.1 uncultured beta proteobacterium
CCTTGTCCACCGGAATATTGCGCCCGCCTTTGCCCAGGGCTGCAACCAACTCTGCCTCGTAGTGGTAGTTCTTGGTCAGGGGCGGATAGGCGTGGTCAGCCACCGTGCCACTGGCCACGTTTTGAATCGCGTCGGTCGGCTTTTGAAAGAAAAACGGCGGCTCGCGCGCAGGGTCAGAGCCCATTTCGCGGGAATGCGCGGCGTAGTTGCGGCCGATGCAGTACACGCGGCGCACCGGGTACATCTCGTCCGAGCCCACGATAGGCAGGTAAACCGCCGGCACGGCAAAAGGGGTTTTGACGCTGGACTGGGTGATGCCCGGCGTGGCGCAACCCAACAAAGCGCCAGCGGACATCAGGCCGCCAGACTGCAACCAGCTGCGTTTTGAAATATCGGTCAAAGTACGTCTCCTCGTTGTTGAAATCAGTGAAATCAGGCGCATGGTAACGTAGGGAAACGGCACCAAAGCGCCCCCCAAGCATGCAACGTATCCCCCTCTTCCCCTTGTCCCACGGCGTCTTTCCGGACGGCGTGCTTCGACTGCAAATTTTTGAAGTGCGCTATCTGGATTTGATCCGCCGCTGCCACCGCGAGCAAACCCCGTTTGGCGTGGCCTGGCTGGCGCAGGGGAATGAAGTGGCGGTGCCCGGCCAGGTGCCGCGACTTCACGGTTTGGGCACGCTGGCCCACATCGAAGACTTGGAGACCGTTCAAGCCGCCCTGTTGCGCGTGCGCTGCGTGGGCGGGCAGCGCTTCAAACTGGGCGCGGTGGAGGCCGGGCCCTACGGTGTGTGGTACGGCGAAGTGGACTACCTGCCCGACGACGAGCCCACGTCCATTCCCGCTGAATTGCAGCCCCTGGCCAACCGCTTAGGCAAGGGCATCGCCCAGGCACAGGCAGGCGGACTGTTACACGAACTGCCGCTGCAAGCGCCCTTTCGGCTGGACGAATGCGGCTGGGTCGCCAACCGCTGGGCCGAACTGTTGCCGCTACCGACAGAGGAAAAACTGGCGCTGTTGGCAGAATCTGACCCGCTGGCCCGGCTGGAGAGGGTGTCGCAAACGCTGGGGACGGGCTCTGGCGATTGAAACTGCGAAGGATCACACCTATGACAAACCGAATCGCAATCCTCGCAGGCGCCACGGGCTTGGTGGGCGGGCGTATTCTGGCGGGGCTGCTGGCGGACCCACGCGTAGCAGCCGTGCACAGCCTCGGGCGCAAAGTTCTGCCCATTCAGCATCCCAAGCTGACGGCCCATGTCGTGGACTTCGCTGCACTGCCCGCCCTGCCAGCGGCGGACGAGGTGTATTTGGCGTTGGGCACCACTATCAAGATCGCCGGAAGCCAAGCCGCCTTTCGTGCGGTGGACTTTGACGCCAATCAGGCAGTGGCCCAGGCAGCACTGGCGGCGGGGGCCAGGCATCTGGGTTTGGTCAGTGCCATGGGGGCCGATGCCCGCTCCAATGTGTTCTACAGCCGCGTCAAGGGCGAGCTAGAGAAAGCTTTGGAGCAAATGCCTTTCAACAGCATGGTGATCGCCCGCCCTTCCATGCTGGTTGGCGATCGAAACGCTTTGGGGCAACCGAGCCGCCGTGGCGAGCTATGGGCCACCAAAGTCAGCGAGGTTCTCGGCTTTTTGATTCCCCTGAACTACAAGCCAATAGCAGCAGAGGCTGTTGCAAAGGCGTTGCTGGCGGAAGTGCCTACAGCACAGGGTAAGAAAGTCTTGCTTTCGGGGGAGATGCAGCCACAAGCCTGATGCTTGCCAGCGCTCACAGCTTTGCATAGAGGCATTGGAAGAGTGTGCGAAATCGCACAACGGGCAGATGGCGAAGCCGCCGCTCAGAGCCAAGCGCCCAGCCAGACTACGGCGGTCATGAGCACAAGACCTGGCACCACCTGCATTGCATAGGCTGTGCCACCCGCATTGAATGCCAGGACGGCTTTGGTGATGGTGTTGGTGGTCAAGCCCATCAGTATGGGAACGACGGCCTGCCGGGTTTCGATTTTCCCGGCAGCGAGCAGTGAAGCCGCCGACGCCGCCGTGGCATGCGCGTCTGCAAAGCCAGAGACGGCAGCGCCTGCCAACATGCCTGCGGTACCAAACCAGGCATTGAGTCCGGCTGACGCCACCAGAACCACACTGAGCAACACTGCAAAGCCGACCGAGGTTTTGAGATCGAACGCCCTGCCCGGCTTGTCCAACACCATCGCCGCGCTGAAATGTGCGCTTTTTGCGAAGCAAAAGAGCGCATAGACCAGGGCGACCGCCCCGCCAAAAGCCAGTGGCAAAGTCATGGCCACCAAGAGCGCTGGTTGAACAACCTCGATGATGAGCGAGATTTGGATGATGGTGGCTACCGAAGAAAACGCCGCGCCCGCGACGGCCGCACTGCGACTGTCCTCATGAACCGTGGCGCGCTGGCCCATTGAATAAATGGTGGCCGAGCTGGAGATAAAACCGGACGCAAACCCGGCTAACGGCAAGCCCAGTTGGGGGCCCAGCCAGCGCATGGCCACATAGCCACCGGCACTGATGGCCATCACCATCACGACAAGCAACACTGCTGAATGCGGATTGATCGCAAGGTATGGCCCCATGAACCTGTCAGGCGCCAAAGGCAGGGCAATCAGCGCCACCGCCATAAACAAAATAATGTCCTGCAGCTCCTGCCGCGAGAGCACCTTTTGCACGAACTGATGCATGCGATGGCGCGATGCCAGCATCAGCGCCAATACAGCGCCCAGTCCGGCTGCCAACAGTGCATCCTGCATGGCCAAGCCGCCCAAAACGCAGGTCAGTGGCAGCGCAAACTCCGTCGTCAATCCTGGTGCTTGAGTGCCGGTGTGGTTGTACGCAACTAATGCGCCTGCACCCACCACTGCCAGTGCAATAACAAACAGCGGCAATCCGCCAGCGACAAAGCCCACCGCACCCAGCAGTGCCACCACAGCAAAGGTACGGATACCCGCCACATCGGGCGTGGCCGAACCATCTTTGCTTTGTTCTCGTTCTGCCCCAATCAGCAGGCCGATTCCCAAGGCCACGCACAAGCCAATGAGCGTGGCATAGGGGGGCAGCAAGAGTGATTGGGTTGTCATGGCGTTGCAAGCGCCAGACTAGCTTCTACCGGACGATTGATCGGTGCGCTTGCTTACACGGGGTTGTATAAACGCTCAGGTTTTTCCAGCCTGCGCGTCCAGGCCGTTTAAAAAGGCCATCTTCTCGGCAATCTTGGCCTCCAGCCCGCGCGGCACGGGCTGGTACCAGGCGGGGTCGGCCATGCCGTCAGGCAGGTAAGTTTCTCCGGCGGCATAGGCATCGGGTTCATCATGCGCATATCGGTACTCATGCCCGTAGCCCAGCTCTTTCATGAGCTTGGTGGGCGCATTGCGCAGGTGGACGGGCACTTCGCGGCTCTTGTCGGTTTTCACAAAGGCGCGGGCCTTGTTGTAGGCCTTGTAGCCGGCGTTGCTTTTGGCCGCCACGGCCAAATAGACCACGGCCTGTCCCAGGGCCAATTCGCCCTCGGGTGAGCCCAGTCGTTCAAAGGTGAGTGCCGCGTCATTGGCGATTTGCATCGCGCGGGGGTCGGCCAGGCCAATGTCTTCCCAGGCCATACGCACAATGCGGCGCGACAGGTATTTGGGGTCAGCGCCTCCGTCCAGCATACGGCACAGCCAGTACAGCGCGGCGTCGGGGTTGGAGCCGCGCACCGATTTGTGCAGGGCCGAAATTTGGTCGTAAAAGTTGTCGCCACCCTTGTCAAAGCGCTTGGCATTGATGGCCAGGGCGTTTTCAATAAATGCGGCGTCAATCTCGCTGACACCTGCTGCCGCGGCGGCTGTGTTGCACTGCTCCAGCAGATTGAGCATGCGCC
Source organism: uncultured beta proteobacterium (assembly GCA_903914985.1). GTDB lineage: Bacteria > Pseudomonadota > Gammaproteobacteria > Burkholderiales > Burkholderiaceae_C > Allorhodoferax. The sequence goes on from CAIWRE010000211.1 coordinate 3,883, forward strand.
GCGCGTCGCCGTCGGCATAACCCACCAGGGTGGAGATGGCACGCTCTTCAAAATGCAAGTGGCCCAGCACTTTGTCTTGCGCGCGCTGCAGCAAGAGTCGCAGTTCGTCGTCGGTGAGCGACTTGAGCACATAGACCTGGGCCCGCGACAAGAGAGCGGAATTGACCTCGAACGAAGGGTTCTCGGTGGTGGCACCAATCAGCGTGACCAGACCGGACTCGGCATAGGGCAATAGCGCGTCTTGCTGCGACTTGTTGAAGCGGTGGATTTCGTCCACAAACAAAATCGTGTGCTTGCCCTGCGCTAGATGCGCTTGCGCCTGCTCCATCGCAGCACGAATGTCTTTGACACCCGAGAACACAGCAGACAGCGCGATGAACTCGCACTGAAAGGCCGTAGCGGTCAACCGCGCCAGCGTGGTTTTACCCACACCGGGCGGTCCCCACAAAATCATGGAATGCGGCTTGCCCGAGGCAAAGGCGAGCTGCAAGGGCTTGCCCGGGGCCAGCAAATCGCTTTGGCCAATGACGTCCGCCACCGTCTGCGGGCGCAGCGCTTCGGCCAGCGGGGCTGTGGGTTTGGACTGAAAAAGGTCGGACATGCGCTTATCTTGCACCATGGTGCGTCAGTTGAGGGGCGACAGGTGCAGCCTGAATCAACGGTAATGTCTTTCCCATCATGGCAGCGCCAGCGTTTTCAAAAATTCCAACGTCTGTGCCACCACGTCCTGGGGCACGTCCATGTGCGAGGCCCGGCTCTCCAGATACACGCTTTGTGGGTGGGGCGGCAGCTGCTTGAAAACATACTGCGCGCCAAAGCCCCAGCGGGTAATTCCGTCTTGGATCGTCCCCGCGTAAAACACCGGAATGGCGCCGCGCACGCGACTTGCCGAAATGGACATATTGGCCAAGCCTTCGGGCTCGTAGTAAGAAAGATAGGCCGAG
>CAIWRE010000212.1 GCA_903914985.1 uncultured beta proteobacterium
ACCTGGCTGGGGCTGATGTAAATGTCGTCGGTGCTGGCGGTGTAGCTGGTGTCGGGGCTGCGCAGGAAGCCGAAGCCGTCCGGCAAAATTTCCAATACGCCATCCGCAATGATTTGTTCGCCGGTACGGGCGCGCTTTTTGATGATGGCGAACATCAACTCCTGCTTGCGCATGCGGCCTGTGTTTTCAATTTCAAGCTCTTCAGCTTGTTTCAGGACTTCTGACACATGCAGTGCCTTGAGTTCGTTTAAGTGCATGGAATGGTTCCCGTGGGGGATGTTGACCGAAATTTCGGAAGTGGCAATAAAACAGGGGAAAGTAGGGAATGTGCCGTGATGCAAGCGGTGTCGCCGATGCATCCGCGTTCGTCACCGGTTCGAGGTGGCTCTCTGCGGTAAGAGAGTGAACACAATAATTATGACAGGAAATTAAAGGCAAAAGAAAACCGGGCTTGCCCGGTCGTCTTTTGGGTGACTTGCGTCATGTCCACCGCAGCGCGTGCGGCGGGCCCGGTCGCATTACTTACATCTGCTCGTCAATGAAAGCGATGAGTTGTGACTTACTCAAAGCGCCGACTTTGGTGGCGGCCAGTTTGCCGTCCTTGAACAGCATCAGTGTGGGGATGCCACGGATACCGAACTTGGCCGGGATTTCACGGTTTTCGTCCACATTCATTTTTGCGATTTGCAGCTTGCCTTCGTAGCTTGCGGAGACTTCGTCCAGAATGGGGGCAATCATCTTGCAGGGGCCGCACCATTCTGCCCAGTAGTCCACCAGGACGGGATGGCTGGACTGAAGTACATCGCCCTCAAAAGTCGCATCGGTAACGTGTTTGATGAGATCGCTGGCCATAAAAAGATTCCTTCGGGTGTGGTGAATGCAGTAGCAATGAAATCAATTGTGACAGAAAGTAGTTCGGACCATGCGCCAAGTCTCGCTATGAGCAACATAGAAAAAATTGCGTCTCTTGACCTTGCTGTGGCCGTCATTGGCGGCGGTCCCGCGGGGCTCATGGCGGCGCAACAGATCAGCCAGGGCGGCCACACAGTGCACCTGTTTGATGCCATGCCCTCGGTAGGCCGCAAGTTTTTGTTGGCGGGCAAGGGCGGCTTGAATCTCACGCACGCAGAGCATTTCGATGCATTTACCCGCCGCTTTGGTACACGGCAAGCCGAGCTGGATCCGCTGTTGAAAAGCTTTGGTGCCCAGGCCACGCGGGCTTGGGCACAAGACCTGGGCGTCGACACCTTTGTCGGTTCCTCTGGGCGGGTGTTTCCTACCGACATGAAGGCTGCCCCCCTGCTGCGCGCGTGGATGGCGCGTTTGCGCCATCCGGTGCAGGGCGCGCCCGTGGAGTTTCATATGCGCCACCGCTGGACGGGGTGGGGCGGCGATGGAAGTTTGAATTTTTCCACTCCCGCGGGGCCTATGGTGGTGCGGGCTAAAGCGGTGGTGCTGGCGCTGGGTGGCGGTAGTTGGGCGCGACTCGGCTCCGATGGTGCATGGGTGGGGCTGTTACAGGCCCAAGGCGTGGATGTGGCGCCTCTGCTGCCTGCCAATTGCGGGTTTGATGTGGTTGGTGGCTGGAGCCCGTTTTTTGCCGAGAAGTTTGCCGGTCAACCCTTTAAAACGGTGGCCATCACGGTGCAGGGCGCGAATCGCGAAGCCGCCCCGCTTTTTCAACGAAAAGGCGAGTTTGTTGCGACTGCGACCGGCGTCGAGGGCAGCCTGATTTACGCGGCGTCGCAGGTCCTGCGCGAATCGCTCTTGCGGGACGGGCACGCAGAGCTCTTGCTGGATTTGTTGCCCGATATGCCAGCCGAGCGGGTGTTGGCCGAGGTCAGCCACCCCCGCGGTTCGCGTTCGCTTTCCAGCCACTTGAAAAGCCGATTGCATTTGGACGGCATCAAGGCCGCCGTGCTGAGGGAGTGTGTGCCAAAAGCAAGCTTCGATGATCCGCAGGCATTGGCCGCAGCCATCAAAGCTCTGCCGATCCGACTGCAGGCCATGCGTCCGATCGACGAAGCCATCAGCAGTGCTGGCGGCGTCCGCTTCGAAGCCTTGAACGACGGCCTGATGCTCACGCGGCGGCCTGGCGTGTTTTGCGCGGGTGAAATGCTGGATTGGGAGGCGCCCACTGGCGGCTATTTGTTGACCGCGTCGCTTGCGACCGGACACCGGGCTGCGCAAGGGGTGCTGAGCTTTTTGCAGTCTGAATGAGGGGTTGACGAGCCTTACCCCGGCACTGGCTCCACAGTTAGGGCTGCTTGGTTCCCCACCTGACCCGGTTGGCCGCTTCACCATGCGAGGAGGCCCGTCAGCAGGCATTGTAATGCCGGACCTTGCGTGACTCGCCCGTAGAATCGCGGCATGTCCTACCTCGTGCTTGCCCGCAAATACCGTCCGCGCAATTTTGGCGAAATGGTCGGGCAGAACCACGTGGTGCAGGCCTTGAGCAACGCGCTTACGACCCAACGGCTGCACCACGCCTATTTGTTCACCGGCACGCGGGGCGTGGGAAAAACCACGGTCTCACGCATCCTGGCCAAGTCGCTGAATTGCCAGGGAGCCGACGGGCAGGGCGGCATTACCGCCACCCCCTGCGGCGTATGCCAGGCCTGCATGGACATCGATGCCGGGCGTTTTGTCGATTACACCGAGCTCGATGCCGCAAGCAATCGCGGCGTCGACGAGGTGCAGGCGCTGCTCGAGCAAGCCGTGTACAAGCCGGTGCAAGGGCGCTTCAAGGTCTTCATGATCGACGAGGTGCACATGCTTACCAATACTGCCTTCAACGCCATGTTGAAGACGCTGGAGGAGCCGCCGGATTATTTGA
>CAIWRE010000213.1 GCA_903914985.1 uncultured beta proteobacterium
AATTCCTGCTTTTTCCCGGACAGGGTGCGCGGAATTTCTGCCACCTGGAAGATGGCATTGGGCAAAAAGCGCGGGCTCAAGGCCTGACGAATCGCCTGCTGGATGCGGGTTGTGAGCGCATCGTCCAGGCTGAGCCCCGGGCGAAGCGCGACAAAAAGGGGCATGTAACTCTCGCGGCCCAGGTATTCGAGATCAACCACCATGCTGTCCAGAACCTCGGGCAGGGCTTCCACCGCGCTGTAAATTTCGCTGGTACCCATGCGAAGGCCGTGGCGGTTGATGGTCGCGTCGCTGCGACCATAGATCACGCAGCCGTAGCCCTGGCCTTGTGCGTTGCCGATGCGCAGCCAGTCGCCGTGGCGCCACACGCCGCCCGCCTCGGGCCCCAAGTCGCCGCCCCCTGTGCTGCGCCCGTGGCCTGGCGGGTACATCTCAAAATAGCTGGCCAGGTAGCGGGCATTTCCTTGGTCACCCCAAAAATACAAGGGCATAGAGGGAATGGGTTGGGTGCAGACCAGTTCGCCCACCTCGCCAATCACCGGTTCACCGGCTTCGTTCCAGGCCTCAACGGCACACCCCAGCAAACGGCATTGCATGACGCCAGGCTCCATGGGCAGCTCGCGGTTGCCGCCGATGAACGCGCCGCAAAAGTCGGTGCCGCCCGAAATATTGCACCACCAGATGTCGAAATCTGGCTGGCCGCGGAGTGTGTGCAGGCGGCGAAATTGTTCCGTCCCCCATATTTGGGTCTCGGGCGCGAGTGGCGAGCCGGTGGTGCCCAGAGCGCGGATGCGCCCTAAGTCGCCCATATCGGCCAAGTCAATTCCAGCCTTCTGGCAATTGGCGAAAAAAGCGGCGCCGGCGCCGAAAAAGGTCACGCCGGTGTCCGCCGCAAATCGCCACAGCGTGCCCCAGTCCGGGCGGTCTTTGTCGCCGCCGGGGTTGCCGTCGTAAATCACGCAGGTGGTGCCGTTGAGCAGGCCACTGAGCTGCGCATTCCACATCACCCAGCCGGTGGAGCTGTACCAGTGGTAGCGCTCGCCCAGGCTGTTGGGGTGGTAGCTGCAGCCGATGTCGTTGTGCAAAATTTTGAGCGCCAGCGCCACGATCACCGTGCCGCCGTGGCCATGCACGATAGGTTTGGGCAGGCCGGTGGTGCCGCTGGAATACACAATCCACAAGGGGTGGTCAAAGGGCAGCCATAGCGGCTCAAACGCAGCCACATCGGCGTCATTACGCGCGGTGGTTTGTGCCATGGGTGTGGCATCCGCCAGCGCCGCATCGGCTTGCAAGCCCGGCAGGTTGGCGTGCAGGATCAGGTGGCGCACGCTGGGCAAAGCCGCGCGAAGCTCTTGCACCACCGCGCGGCGGTCGTAGTCGCGCCCGGCGTAGCGCACGCCGTCCACCGCAATCAAAATTTTGGGCTCAATTTGGCGAAAGCGGTCCAGCACCGCTGCGGTGCCCATGTCGGGTGCGCAAATGCTCCAGACGCCACCCAGCGAGACGGTGGCCAAAAAAGCCACCATGGCCTGCGCGATGTTGGGCAAGTAGGCCGCAACCCGGTCGCCGGGCTCCAGCCCCTGCGCTTTGAGGTGCAGCGCCATGGAGGCGACCTGACGTCGCAGCTCGGGCCAGGAAATTTCTTGGTGCTCGCCTCGCTCATTGCGGCATACCAGCGCCGGAAAGCCTGCGGCGTGGGCGGCGTCCACGTGGCGCAGCACCTGGTGGGCGTAATTGGTTTGCGCGCCGGGAAACCATTGGGCTCCGGGCATGACGTTGTTTTGCAGCACGGCGCTGTGCGGCGTGGGTGAGCGCAGGTCAAAGTAGTCCCAAATGCTTTGCCAAAAGGCATCGAGGTCGCGCACCGACCAGTCCCACAGCGACTGGTAGTCGTCAAAGTGCAGGCCGTGCTGGGACTCGAGCCAGTCCTGGTACAGCCGGATTTGCGGCACAAAGGGCGCTGTCGTGAGGGCAGGGATTGAGGTGGAGTGCGTTGGAGTGCTCATGCCTTCAAGCGTACCAGCGCCGCGGTCCGGACCTTCATGGACCTGTCCCCTGCGCTGCAGATCCGCACAGAATGGGGTTTTGATGGCCCGTTAGTTGCTAGGAGATAAAACATGAATCCTCAAAATGGTGCAAGTGCATTGGACGACTTTTTGCGTGCACGACCCTTCAACGTCGAGCGCCTGCATGCCGCTTACCAAAGGCGGCAACTCCGGCCCAGCGAGGTGGTGGCCTACGCCCTGGCACTGGCGCGGGACAGCGAACCTGGTTTGTTTACCTGCTTGCTGGAAGAGCGTGCAGTGGCCGAAGCCCAGGCCAGCGACGCGCGCTGGGACGCGGGGCGGCCACTGGGCCCTTTGGATGGCGTCCCCGTGGTTTGGAAAGACTTGTTTGATGTGGCCGGAACGCCGACCACAGGGGGCTCCGAGACGCGTCGCCATGCGCAGGCTGCCACCGTTGACGCCACGGCGGTCCAGCGCCTTGCGGCCTGCGGTTGCATCGGCATAGGCAAGGTGGGCTTGAGCGAATTCGCCTATTCGGGCCTGGGCTTGAACCCACACTTCGGAACCCCCATCAACCGCGCCAGCCACGATGGCCACCGGGCGCCAGGCGGATCGTCCAGCGGCTCGGCCGTGGCGGTGGCAGCGCACATGGCCTGGATGGGCCTGGGCACAGACACCGGCGGGTCGGTGCGGGTGCCTGCTGCCTTCAACGGCTTGGTGGGCTTCAAGCCCTCCATCGGGCGCTTTGACAAGCAGGGTGTTTTTCCCCTTTCGAAGACCTTGGATGTACCTGGGCCCATTGCCCACACGGTGCAGGACTGTGCCTGGGTCGACGCCGCCTTGCGCGGCCAGCCTTTGCAGGCCTTGAAGGCCAGTGACGTTTCGCTGCTGTCGTTTGTCGTGCCCATCAACTTGGTGTTTGACGGCATCGAACCTGAGGCGCGGGCGGCTTTTGAGGCCCTGGTAGAGCGTCTGCGCGCTGCGGGCGCACAGGTGAACTACCGAAACATTCCCGCGTTTGATGAATTGGCCGCGATCACTGCGCGCCACGGCACCATCGCCGCCGCCGAAGCTTATGCGTTTCACCAGACGCTGGTCGATGGGCCCGAGGCGCAGGCCGTGGACCGGCGGGTGCTGGCACGCATGGCGCGCGGTAAAACCATGTCGGCGCTGGACTTGCTGACCCTGCAGGCTGCGCGAACCCGCCTGGTGCAGGAATGTGCCGCGCTTCTGGGTGACGCCTGGATGCTTTGCCCCACGGTAGTGCACATAGCACCCCTGGTTGCACCGCTGGAGGCGGATGATGAATTGTTTCACCGCGTCAATTTGCGCACCTTGCAAAACACTTTGCCCGGCAATTTTCTGGATCTGTGCGGCGTGAGTGTGCCCATGGGAACGGGCGACGCCGGTATGCCACTGGGCGCGCTGATCTCAGGTGCGGCGGGCCGCGATGACGCGCTGCTTTCGGCGGCTTTGGGCGTAGAGCGGATGCTGGCCGGTCCGGGTAACGATTCATAGGTTTTTTTAAGGAGTCTGCAATGGCGAAAGAAATTTTGTGTGGTTTTGGTGTGGATGTGGATGCTGTGGCCGGATGGCTGGGCTCCTATGGTGGTGAGGATTCCCCGGACGATATTTCGCGCGGCCTGTTTGCGGGCGAGGTCGGGTCGCCGCGCCTGCTCTCGCTGTTTGAGCGCATGGGCATCAAGACCACCTGGTTTATCCCCGGCCATTCGATTGAGACTTTCCCTGCGCAAATGAAGGCGGTGGCTGACGCCGGGCACGAGATCGGCATCCATGGCTATTCGCACGAAAACCCGATTGCCATGACCCCGGCCCAAGAAGAAGCGGTGCTGGACAAGTGCATCGCGCTGGTCGAGCAGCTCTCGGGCAAGCGGCCCACAGGCTATGTGGCACCTTGGTGGGAGTTTTCCAAAGTCACCAACGAGCTGCTGGTGAAAAAGGGTATCAAGTACGACCACTCGCTCATGCACAACGATTTTTCGCCCTATTACGTGCGGGTGGGTGACAGCTGGACGCCGATTGACTACGGTAAAAAGCCCGGTGAATGGATGGTGCCTCTGCAGCGAGGCACCGAGACCGACCTGATCGAAATCCCGGCCAACTGGTACTTAGACGACCTGCCGCCCATGATGTTCATTAAAAAGTCGCCCAACAGCCATGGCTTCGTCAATCCACGCGATATTGAGCAGATGTGGCGTGACCAGTTTGACTGGGTCTACCGCGAGATGGACTACGCCGTGTTTCCGATCACTATCCACCCCGACGTGGCAGGGCGCCCACAAGTGCTGCTGATGCTGGAGCGCTTGTTTGCTTATATGAAGTCGTACCCCGGCGTGCGATTTGTCACCATGGACGAGATGGCCAACGACTTCGCTGCCCGCCATCCCCGCAGCAAAGCCTAAAGTCGTGCGACGGACCTACGGCTGATGTGCGGTGTCTGTGGATCGCTGGGTGGGGAGGAGCATTGGAGCAGCGGCGCGGGCCGCATCCAGGGTGAGCAGGTGCTCACCCGCCGGGCGGAGCGGGACAAACGCATTCGCGTCATCAACCGCGCACTTTTACCCCTGCGGGTCACAGTGAGCGATTGGCAGGGCCGCATGTACCTGGTAGCGGGACCGACGGGTAAACAGGCGGTGGTGGACAGCCTGCCCCACATCTGGCAGGCGGCGCAGGAGATGACGGGCCGCCGCTTGGACCCGCTGGCCAGCATCGGATCGGTGCCGCAATGAACGGTCGCATACCGGTCAATGTGCTCACCGGCTTTTTGGGTTCGGGCAAGACCACGCTGTTGAACCGGCTGCTGCGTGACCCTCTGTTCAACAACTGCGCGGTGCTGATCAACGAATTTGGCGCCATCGGCATCGACCACCACCTGGTGGACCGGGTGGAAGGTGACACGGTGCTGCTGCAATCAGGCTGCATCTGCTGCACTATTCGGGGCGACTTGGCGACCGCAATGCGCGATCTGTATGAGAGGCGCGAACGCGGCGAGGTGCCAGCCTTTGAGCGCTTGGTGATCGAGACCACGGGTCTGGCCGACCCGGTGCCGGTGCTCTCCACCGTGATGTACGACCGCGTGTTGCAGCACCACTTTCGTGTCGGCAATGTCGTCACCACAGTGGACGCGGTCAACGGCGCCGCCAACATGATTGAGTACGCCGAATGCCGAAAGCAGGCCGCCGTGGCCGACCGGCTGGTGGTCACCAAATGCGATATCGCAGACCGCGCCCTGTGGCCCGCCTTGGTGGAGGCGCTGACCCTGGTCAATCCCGGAGCGCCCATCGTTGCGCTGGACCCGTCGCGCCTTGACGCCCATGCCTTGCTTGGCGCCGACATGTTGGACCTGGAGAGCAAAAGCCCCGCGGTGACGCATTGGTTGCAGGCACCCGCTGTGCGCAACTACCTGTCGATTGGCACCAAAGTGATTGATCCGAGCGCACCCACTGTGCACCGGGACATCGAAGCCTTTGCCCTGGACTTGCCCTCAACGCTGGACTGGACGGTGTTCAGCGTCTGGCTCTCGCTTCTGCTGCACGCGCATGGGGAGCGCATCTTGCGGGTCAAGGGCCTGCTCAATGTGGAGGGTGCGGACACCCCTGTGGTGGTGCACGGTGTGCAGCAACTGGTGCACCCGCCGACGCACCTGGAGCGCTGGCCAAGCCAGGACCGCAACTCGCGACTGGTGATGATCGTGCGCGGACTGGTGCCTCAGCGCATACAGGATTCGCTGAACCACTGCCTGCAGACCTGTTGAGCACCCGGATTGCCTGAGTTTGGTGCGGTAGCACCCCGACCGTGCAAGCCTATCGTGCGCACTGCGCACCAAAAATAGGCGCCGCGCTGCCACAAAGCCCGCAGCGCCTTCCTTTTGTATGCAAGCTTGCCCAAGATTGTGGACAAAATTTTTGGCACGCTGTTTGCGTAACAAAATACCATGAATGCAAGGTCTACCTCTTCCTCGGCCGCCATTGAACTTGTTGGGTTGACCAAGCGCTATGCGCCGGGCGCCAAGCCGGCAGTGGACAGCATCAATTTGCGCATTGCGAGT
>CAIWRE010000214.1 GCA_903914985.1 uncultured beta proteobacterium
AAAGTCTGTGAGGCCTCCTGCCTTAAAGGTGTACCCGCCAACACGTCCCTGGCCACGGTGCGCGCTGTGAGTGTGCACAAACCCGGCATCCATCAGCTCCAAGTGCTGGCCACACAAAGTGATGGCCAAACCGTCTCAGCGGTGGGCAACTTCGAAGTCGTGCCCTTGGTGGCCGGTGGTCAAAAAATCAAAAATATCATCATCATGCTGGGTGACGGCATGGGGGCCGCGCAGCGCACGGCGGCCCGTATCGTGGCCGGTGGCTACGCACAAGGCAAGGTCATTACCCCGCTGGCGATGGACACGTTTCCGGTCACCGGTATGGTGAAAACCGCGTCGCTCAACTCCGTGGTCACCGATTCCGCGCCGGGCATGACGGCCTATGTGTCGGGCAACAAAAACAACAACAATGAAGAAGGCGTGTTCCCCGACGACACCATCGACCCGTTTGACAACCCTCGAATTGAGTATTTGAGCGAATACCTGCACCGCACCCAAGGCAAGGCGCTGGGGCTGGTGACTACGGCCGACGTGTTTGACGCAACGCCCGCCGGTAACGCAGTGCACACCAGCAGCCGGGGCGCGGGCACCGGCATCGTCGACCAGTTTTTGGACGACCGCCACCTGACGGGCCTTGCGGTGCTGATGGGCGGCGGCCGCAAATGGTTCTTACCCTCCTCCACCCCGGGATCTGCGCGTGGCGACCGCACGGATTACGCTTTTTCAAGCACCGACGCGCATACGGCGGACATCGTGAAACGCTGGGGCGCATCGCCCGGTTCCATGGACAAAGACCGCAACCTGCTCGACGACTTTCAACGCGCCGGCTTTCAATACGCGAGCGACAAAACCAGCCTGGATGCCCTCAACCTGGATAAGACCGATCGCTTGCTGGGACTCTTTGCCCTTTCCAATATGAATGTGGCATTGGACAAAATGGACGGGCGCCGCAACAAAGCCCGGGGCATTACGGGCCGTGTGGTCGACGACTACGGCTTTCCCGACCAGCCCATGCTCGATGAAATGACCGCCAAAGCCTTGAAGGTGCTGGATCGCCAGAAAAATGGCTTTGTGCTGATGGTGGAAGGTGCCTCCATTGACAAGCAAGCCCACGCCATGGACACCGAGCGCTGGATGCTGGACACGCTGGAGTTTGACCGGGCCATCGCGCTGACCCAAGCCTATGCAGCCAAGCGTGGTGACACGCTGGTGATCGTGACGGCGGACCATGAATGTGCCGGGGTCGCCTTGATCGGCGGCTCCCGTGTGAGCGATGCGCGCTTGCAGACGCTGGTGCGTGAAGGCGGCGGCACAGCCCTACGGGATTCCGTGGTGGGCGTGTACGAGCAAGCAGGCTTTCCCCGGTACCGCATCGCAGCGGACGGCTACCCTGAAGCGGTGGACATCGACAACCGCCTGCTGGTGGGCTATGGTGCCAATGCGGACCGCATGGAAGACTTCCGCACCAATGATCGGCCGCTGCAAGACGGCCAGCAGCCGCTGGTGAAGAAAGAGCCGCTTTCCGCCTATCCTGCCGGCCCTATGGCGCGGGACTTGGAGGGCAAGTACATGGTTACCGGCCAGGTTCCCGGAGACAGCGCCGTGCACACTGCTACGGACATTCCCTTGTCCGCTTTTGGCCCGGGAGCCTATGCCTTTACCGGTGTGCAGGACAACACGGATGTATTTTTCAAACTGGCGCAAGCCGCCGTCAGAGGGGTCCTGGTGCCGGGTGCGCAGTTGAGACCCAAAGCCGGCCCTTGAAGCGATCCCGCACGGGTCGCCGTGATTTGGATGGCGAGACTGGATACACTGAGAAGGATCAATGCTTACCCGCCCGAAGGTCCTCATGAACCAGTCCAGCCCGCCACCGTCCAGAGGTATTGCTGCGCGTATTTTCCCGAGAGTGGCCGTAGGCGCACTGTCCACCATCCTGGTGTGGGGTGCCAATTGCCAGACGACCAAGAAGTCAGACTTCGTGGCGCCGCCTGCCGCTCCCTATGCCAACAGTTGTTCCATTTCTGAATTTCGCACGCTGGCGCTGACCACGCACGATGCCCAGGAGCGCGGCGACGTGCTGACCCACTGGCTCAAGACCAATTCCGGTGCCTGCTCCACCTATCAAATTTTGCTGCTCAGTAACAACCGCTCCCAGTGGATGGGAACGGCCGATACCGCCAAAGTCGCCGGGCTTTTTGACCAGATTATTGAAAGCAAACTCAAAAATGACCCCCAGGCCTTGAAGTCGATGTATGGGTCAGAAGGCGCAGCAGCGGGCGGCAGCAAAAAGAAAAATGAATCAGCGAGCACCGGCTCGTCATCCACTGAATCCAGCGGCGCAGCACCCCCTCCTGGCACCGTCATGCTGGCTGCAGGTGCGGCCCCGCCCGCAGTGGCCGTGGGCGCGGCACCGGCTGCCACCGCCGCACAAAGCATCAATATTTCTTTGGGTGCAAGTGCTCCGCAAGTGGAAGACCTCAGCCGTAAACTGCCCTTGGACTCTGAACCCAAACCGGTATTTCCTCCCGAACGCGGTCGGCAGTTGAAGAACTATTTCGGCAAGATTCGTACCGAGATGATCCGCAATTACTTCATGGAGAACAGTTCCCCCGGCAACTGCCCTGAAGGCTTGACCTTTAGCAAAGCAGCCGGCTGTGAGAGCAGGATTGCCGTCGCCTGGAAGTTCGGCGAAGCACTGCCGCCCGGTGCAAAAACCTTTCCCATCGCCGAGCCCCTGCTGTCCAAGCTGAGTTTTTACCCCGGTTACCAATTTGTGCGGGTCGGTACCGACATCCTGGCGCTGGAAAAAGACTCCGGCAAAGTTGCCGACGCGGTGCTCAACCTGGGTAAATCCAGTTAGATTTTTCGCTTGACAGGACGGCCAGATGCGTCCGCTTGACAGTCCTTTTATCGGATGGACCGCTGCATGAAAAAACTCCAAATTCCCGGCCTCATCCTGGCGGCCATCCTTCTGCTGGCGGTAGTCGGTGTTGCGGCCGTGTGGGCACCTGACCGGTCGGTCGAGGAACTGGCACCGCGTTGGGCCGGCCCGCCTTCGCAATTTGCCATGGTGGATGGCATGAAAGTACATCTGCGCGATGAAGGCCCGCGTGACGATCCCCAACCCATCGTCTTGTTGCACGGCACCTCGGCGAGCTTGCATACCTGGGACGGCTGGGCCGCTGTGCTGCAGACAAAACACCGTGTCATTCGCGTTGATTTGCCCGGCTTTGGACTGACGGGTCCCACCCCGGACGGGAACTACCAAATGCCTGTGTACTCCCATTTCGTGGCCTCTCTGCTGGACACGCTCAAGGTTCAGCGCGCGGTATTGGCGGGCAACTCTTTGGGTGGCTACGTGGCCTGGAAGACCGCGGTGGATTACCCCGAGCGTGTGAGCAAGCTGATTTTGGTCGACTCGGCTGGCTATGCATCGGCAGCCGCGTCGGTGCCGGTTGGATTCAAACTGGCGCAAATGCCGATGTTGAGCGGTCTGATGGCCCATATCCTGCCACGTCGCGTGGTGGAGTCGAGTTTGCGCAATGTGTATGGCGACCCATCGAAGATTACGCCTGAACTGATTGACCGCTACTTCGAGCTGGCGCTGCGCGCGGGCAACCGGAGATCTTTGAGCGCGCGCTTTTCCCAGAACAAGGCCGGGGAATTTGAGGCGCAGGTGTCGCAGATCAAGCAGCCCACCTTGATTTTGTGGGGCGGCCTGGACCGGCTTATTCCACCGGAAAATGCCCAAAAATTCCACCACGATATTGCGAACAGCAGCATCGTCATGTTCGACACCCTGGGCCATGTGGGGCACGAAGAAGACCCTGCGGCCACAGTTGCGGCGGCGCAGGCGTTTCTGGATCGTTGAGCAAATCCATGGACTTCTGCAAGCTCTGAGGCCATGGGGAACAGCCCTGACTTTTTGGAGCGCGCCAGAGCGCAATGGCGCTGGCGCGGCAAAGACCGCCCATCCTTTGCCGACGTCCCCGGGCCGGGCCAGGTCTCTGTCTGGGACTTTCCCCGGCCTCCACTGCTGGTTCGCGAAACCCGCGAGATCGTGGTCTTCTGGGGTGGGACGCAAGTCGCGAGAACGCGTGGGGCCTGGGCAGTACGGGAGACCGCACATCCGCCTACGTTCTATCTGCCTTTAGCGGATGTCAACCGGGCCCTCCTGCGGGCGGCGGGAGGTGGTTCTTTTTGTGAGTGGAAAGGCCCTGCGCATTATTGGGATCTGGTAGACGGTTCACGCTCTTTGGAGCAGGTCGCCTGGGGCTATCCACACCCCTTGGCTGGCGCCGAGCCGCTGGCAGATTGCATTGCTTTTTATGCGCACCAACTCCACTGCCAGGTCGACGGGGCTCCAGTCACTGCGCAACCGGGAGGCTTTTATGGTGGGTGGATTACCCCCGATTTGGCCGGGCCGTTCAAGGGCGACCCGGGCAGCGGCGCCTGGTAAAGAACTCCCGGGCGTAGGGGCTTGAGGCGGGTTCGACCGGGCTGATCGGATGATCGCTCAAGACGCCTCTCTCAGGCGCAAGCCTTAGTCGCAGTAGTGACTGATGTTGCGCCGCATCCAAGGGTAAGTCCCCGTACCTGCGTTGAAGCATGCAGATTATGGTTCGTTTAGTTCGATGTGATACTTCCAAGTAACCAACCTAAACAAACCGCTATTTCCGTGCAAAAAACCGCGTCGTCTGTTGCCCTTGCCAGTCCGGCCCACACCGGTAAAGCCGTGGATTCTCCTTGGAAAGCGCACCGCGCAAGCGAGCCTCAGCGCAGTGACAAAAAAGATGCGGTGCTACTCGCTGGCGCCCGCCTTTTCACCCGCAAGGGCTTTCAAGGCACCTCGCTCGACGACATCGCGCAGAGCCTGGGAGTAACCAAGCCAACCCTGTATTACTACATCGCCAACAAAGAAGAAATCCTGATTGAGTGCGTGGAGCGTGGCCTGACCGCATTTCATCAAGGCTTGGCCACCTTGGTGCAGTCTGGAATGAGCGAGCGTGAATTGCTGCGTGCCGCCATGGCTTTGTATGCCGAAGTGGTGACCAGTGACTTTGGCATGTGTGCCAGCCGCGTCGGCGAAGACCCTTTGAGCGAAGACAAGCGGCGTGCACTGCGCCAGCGCAAGGCCGAGGTGGACGTGGACTTTCGCCAGCTTATTGAGCAAGGCATGCAGCGCGGCTGGATCGTCGCGGGAGACGCCGCCGTGGCAGCGTTCACCGTGGTGGGCGCGCTCAGCGGCATTGGCCGCTGGTACCGGCCCGAGACCCATTCGCCCCAGAGCCTCAAGGACGCTGTGCAGCACTGCATCGAGATGCTGCTGCGCGGTGTACTTAGTGCTCCGGCGTCCGCCTCATTTTCTGAACCACCACAAGGGCTTGCAGCCATGACCGCACTGCGCCGCGAAAACCATTTTGAAAACCGTCTGGTGCTTTGCTACGCCGGGCGTCCTTCCAACTTAGCGGAAATGCTCGCTTCCGCGTTGGCCCAGCGGCCCGACGCGCTCGCCGTGGTGTGTGGCGATGTGCGCCTGAGTTGGCGCGAGCTGCACCACGCTGCCACCAAATGCGCCGCAGGCCTGGTTCAGCGCGGTGTCGCCAGCGGAGACCGGGTCGCGATGCACTTGGGCAACGCGCCCGAATTCATCATCGTGGCACTGGCCTGTGCTTGGATGGGCGCCGTGCTGGTGCCCATCAGTGCGCGCGCACGCGGCATTGAGCTCGACTATGTGCTGCGCGACTCGGGCGCGGTTGCGCTGGTCTGCTCCCCCGATGTTGCCCAATGGCAGCCCGCTGTCGATCAACTGCCCGCATTGCAAATGCGTTTCGTGACGGGCACCGTGCCGGCCGATGGCTTTGAGCCCTTTGCCAGCCTGATGCAGGCGCAGCCGCAGGGGCAAGCCCACCGGGCACACGAAGAAGACCTGGCCGTGCTGCTTTACACATCGGGCACGACCGGGCGGCCCAAGGGCGCCATGCTGACACACCTCAACATCCTGCATTCGGTCATGCATTACGTGGAGCGCATGGGTTTGAGCGAGCGCGACATCTCGCTGGTGGCGGTGCCCATGAGCCATGTCACCGGCTTGGTCGCTCAGCTCTACACCATGCTATACTGCCAGGGCAGGACGGTGGTCATGTCGCAGTTCAAGGCCGCAGACTTTGTGCGTCTTGCCAGTGCCGAGCGCATCACCCACGCCATCATGGTGCCCGCCATGTACAACCTGTGCCTCCTGCTGCCCGACTTGCAGGCGCACGACCTGAGCGCATGGCGCATTGGCGCTTTTGGTGGCGCGTCGATGCCCACAGCCACCATCGACGGGCTGGCGCAGCGTCTGCCCGGTTTGGTACTGATGAACGCCTATGGCGCGACCGAGACCTGCTCTCCCGCCACCATCATGCCGCAGGGCCAGACCGACAGCCACCGCGACAGCGTCGGCCTGCCCGTACCCTGCGCCGAGATTTGCATCATGGATGAGGCCGGCAACGAAGTGCCGCGTGGTGCAGTCGGTGAGATCTGGATTGCCGGGCCCATGGTGGTTCCCGGTTACTGGCGCAATGAGGCGGCCACCGCCAGCGAGTTCAAAGCGGGTTTCTGGCGCTCGGGGGACATCGGCAGCATGGACGCCCAAGGCTATGTACGGGTGCTGGACCGCAAAAAAGATGTGATCAACCGCGGTGGCTACAAGGTTTACTGTGCCCAGGTGGAAAACGCACTGAGCGAGCATCCCGATGTCCTGGAAGTGGCACTGGTGGGCGTGCCCTGCGCCGTGTTGGGTGAGCGGGTGCATGCTTTTGTGTCGGTTCGCGCGTTCGGTGATCACACCAACGCCCAGGCCATGCAGGCCTTTTGCAGCCAGCGCATGGCCGACTATGCCGTGCCCGAGACCTGGACCATAGACACGGAGCCCTTGCCGCGCAACCTGAACGGCAAGATCATCAAACGCGAGTTGCGCCAAACCCTGCACGCTGCCCTCATCTGAACGAGAACCCCATGCCAAAACTGCGCGCTACCCAGCAAACCATTGTTTTCATTTTGTTCCTGGTGATGTTTGGCGGCTTTTTGCTGCTGCTGCCGGGCTTTGCCCAGGTGGACAACTTGCTGACCCTGCTGCAAAACGTCGCTATTTTGGGCATTCTGGGCTTGGGCATGGCGGTCGTGGTCATTGGCAGAGGCATTGACATTTCCATGATTGCCGCGCTGGCCGTGCCCTCGGGCTTTTTGTTGCAGTCGGTCAGCAACGGCCAGTCGATGGAAGTTGCCGCTTTGCAGGCCTTGGCCCTGACGCTGCTGTTTGGTCTGATCAACGGTTGGTTGGTGGCGTATGCCGAAGTGCCATCGCTTTTCACCACGCTGGCTTCGGGCTTGTTTCTGGCCGGTTTGGGTCAAGCCGTTATTTTTCAATTGGAGGTCGTGCAATGGCCGCAAGCGCTGGACGCCATGGTTTGGATCGGGCGCGGCAGTGTGGGCGGCATTCCCATGCCTGTATTGATGTTTGGTCTGGCCTGTGCGCTGATGGCGCTGCTGTTGCGCCGCATGCGTGCTGGAGCCTTCATTTACGCGATTGGCGACAACCCTTTTACGGCGCGCGCCACGGGTTTGCCGACGCGCCCCATCATCCTGCTGGAATATTTGCTTGCCGGGTTGATCGGTCTGTTTGCCGGTCTGGTGATGGCGGCCTCGGTCAACAGCATGCCGACACGCATTTACAACTCCACCATGGTGTATGACGTGGTGCTGGTGGTGGTGCTGGGCGGCATTGGCCTGTCCGGTGGGCGCGGCGGCGTGGTCAACGTGATTATTGGCACGCTGCTGATTGGCACCATGCTCAACGGCATGACCATCATGGACATCTCCTATTCAGTACAAAACATCATCAAGGGTCTTGTGCTGCTGGCCGCTATTTTGATCGATTCCGTCCTCAACCCGCGCAACGAAGAGACCGCGCAGCAAGGGGACATCTGAGCATGCCGCGCACCCGGCTCCCCCAGCGTGCAATTCACTTTTTCAACCTAGGAGACAACCATGCGACAAGCAAAACACGTGATTAAGAATTGGGTCAAGGCCGTCGCCGGCCTGGCCTTGGGCGCAGCCGTGGCGCTGCCAGCCTTTGCGCAAAGCAAGGGCCTGGACGAGCCGTTCCGCGAGGGCTACAAAAAGGCGCTCGCAGGCAAAACGGTCGCATTCATCCCGGTGGCCTATGGCTTTGACCTTGCCATCGGTTGGCACCAGGGCCTGAAAAAAGAGCTCGAAGCGGCTGGCATGAAAGTGGTGGTGCGTGATCCCAACTGGAACACCAATGCCGGCGCCCAGGCCTTTACCGCGCTGATCGCAGAGAAACCCGCGGTCATCGTGATCCACAACCCCGACGTGCAAACCTACGCCAAGCTGATCGCCAAGGCCGAGGCCGAAGGGATTTACGTGGTGCAGATCAATATGCGTTCCTCGCAAGCTTCAACCGCCTTCGTGGGCGCGGACTGGGTGGACATTGGTGAGCGCATGACCGAGGCGGTGGTGGAGTCCTGCAAAGGAAAGTCCAACAAGATTGCCATCGTCCAGGGCGCACCCACGGCAGCTGCCAGCGCTTACACGCTCAAGGGTGTGGAAAACGTCCTTGCAAAACACCCCGAGGTCAAAGTAGTTTCCAACCAGGCTGCAGACTGGGACGCAGCGAAAGCTAAAGCGTTGACGCAAACCGTGCTCAAGCAAAACCCCGATCTGTGCGGCATTGTTGGCTTTTGGGACGGCATGGATATCGGCACCGCTGCTGCAGTCAAAGAAGCCGGAATGACGGGCAAGGTGTTCTTAGCGACGTCTGGCGGCGGCGAACAAAAGGGTGCCTGTGACCAGGTCAAGGCCGGTGCGTACAACCTCGACGTGAGCTATGACGTGCCCACCCAGGCCAGCAATATGGCGGCCATGATCAAGTGGCTGGTTCAAGGTGGCATGAAGCCCGGTGTGGCCAAGCAAAACATCTACACCACTTTGATTCCTATCACCAAGGACAACGCCTCGATCGAGGGCACATGCTGGAAGTTGCCTGCGAAGTCCTAAGCCTTCAAAACGCCCTTGCGGCGTTCTGAGCAACAGGGTGGCCGCAGCCGATGCGGCGGGCCACCCCACTTTTATGTAGTTCTCTGAAATGGTGTACCCCATGAGCGAAACCCTGACCCGACTGCGTTACCGGTACTGGCCGGACCACTGGCTTGGCGAGATCCTGTCCAAACGCTGGACCGAAACCGCCATTCCCGTGATTTTGTTGGCTCTGGTGGTTATCGCATCGGGCCAACTGGTGCCCGGTTTTTACACCCCCATTGTGCTGGCCGACACTTTGCGCCAGGCCGGTGAAGTGGGATTTATCGTGTTTGGTTTGGCGCTGGTGATGATTGTTGGCGGCATCGACCTCTCGGTCGGCTCTATCTTTGCCCTCACCAATTTTTGCGCTTTGGTCATGATGCACATCCTGAAGTGGCCGGTACCGGTGGCCGTGCTGGGCACCTTGGTGTGTGGCGGCCTCTTGGGGGCGGTCAATGGCGTGCTGATCGGTTATTTGCGGCTGCGGGCGTTTTTGACCACACTGATCACGCTGATTATTTTCCGCTCGGTCTATGAAATCTTGAGCCTGCGCTATTCCACCGAGATTGCAGGTTATATGCCCGAATCCGAGGTGTGGGACTTTTTGGGCAACGGTACCTGGATGGGCCTGCCAACGGTAGCCTGGGCATTTTTGGCAGCGGCCATCGGCGGACACGTGCTGCTGACGCGGCTGCGGCTGGGCTGGCACATTGTGGCGATCGGTGGCTCGCGCCGCTCGGCCTACAACAGCGGGATTGCGGTCAACCGCACGGTGGCAATGTGCTACGTGGCCAGTGGCATGTTGACCGGTGCCGGAGGATGCTTTTTCGCCTCGCGCCTGGCAACGGCCGGCGCCGACATTGGCGTGGGCATGGAGGTGCTGGTATTGACGGCTGCGGTATTGGGCGGCATCAGCCTGGGCGGCGGACGTGGCTCCGTGACGAAAGCGGTGGTGGGCACGCTCATCGTGCTTCTGATCATCAACGGTTTGACTTCGCTCTCGGCACCCGGCGGCATCACCCGCATGGTGCTGGCGGGCATTTTGATTACAGCGGCGATTATTGACGTGCGCTGGCTCAAAAACCGCCACCGCATTTTGAGCAAGGTCTATGTCAGCCCCACGTACCACCGATTGGGCATTTCTCCGGACTGCAGTGCAGAAGGCGGCGGCGTCTGGGCGGTCAACAACAAGCTGCGGGATGTGGAGCTCATCGGTCTGGGCCGCATCGAAGGCCCGGAGGACGTGATCCTGGACCGCGACAACCATTTGTATGCGGGTTCGCGGCACGGCGACATCATCCGCTTTCTGGCGCCGGACTACCAGCAAATGGAAGTGTTCGCCCACATAGGGGGCACGCCGCTGGGTATGGCCTTTGACCGCGATTTCAACCTCAATGTCTGCGTGGGCGGCATGGGTCTTTACCGTGTGACGCCTGAGCGTGAAGTACAGCGCGTGACCGACGAGACCAACCGGAGTTGGGCCTCTATCAACGACGACAGCCGCCTGCGCCTGGCAGACGACCTGGACATTGCAGACGACGGGCGGATTTTCTTTAGTGAAGCCACGGTGCGTTATGAAATGCACGAGTGGCCGGTCGATGGCCTGGAGGCGCGTGGCAACGGCCGCATCGTCTGCTTCGATCCGCGCAATGGCAGCACGCGCACCGTGCTGCGCGGCTTGCGCTTTCCCAACGGCATTTGCATTGCAAGCGACGGGCAGTCCATTTTGTTTGCTGAAACCTGGGGCTGCTGCATCAAGCGCTACTGGTTTGAGGGAGCGCGCGCCGGTCAGGTGGACATGGTGCTGGACAACCTGCCGGGCTACCCCGACAACATCAACCTGGCGTCGGACGGCAACTATTGGCTGGCACTCGTGGGCATGCGCGCTCCGGCCTATGACCTGGCCATGCGCATGCCGGGTTTTCGCAAACGCATGGCGCAGCGGGTTGCGCTTGACGAGTGGCTATTTCCCAATATCAACACGGGCTGCGTGCTGAAATTTAACGAACGCGGTGAAGTGCTGGAAACCCTCTGGGACCTGGGCGGCGAGAACCACCCCATGATCACCTCCATGCGCGAACACCAAGGCTATTTGTACCTGGGCGGCATCTCCAACAACCGCATCGGGCGCTACAAGCTCACTGGTGCAGACCCTGGGTTTTCCCAGTACGAACAACGCTGGAGGACTGCCTGATGCAAAGCCCTATTCAACGCTGGTGGGATCGCCTGCTCGGGCGGGGCACAGCCGCCATTACGGTGCCCATCATGGACGGTGCCATCAAGCCGAACCGTGCGCTGGACCAGGCCGCCGTGGTTTTGAACCTGCCGGGGATTGACGACATCGCCAGCGACGGCCAGCATCTGTGGATGAGCGCAGGCTCGGTGCTGTACCAATTGGAGAACCAACAGGCCCGGGAAGTTCGCCGGTTCGACACGCCCATTACCGCCTTGGCGGCCAACGGCCAGGGCCACATCGCTGTGGCACTGGGAGGACGCGAGTTGCATCTGCTTGACGCCAGTGGCGCCGCCCTGGCCCGGACCCGCGCCTTGGGCGGACGTGCCCTGCACAGCGCCAATGCACTGGCCTTCGAGGGGCGTGACAGCCTGCTCGTGAGTGACGGTTCCGAGCAGTATGGTCCCGACCAGTGGTGCCACGACCTGATGCAACACGGAAAAACCGGAAAGGTCGGGCGCTGGAATTGGCAGTCCGGCCAAAGCACACTCCTGGCCCAGGGTTTGGCCTATGCTTTTGGAGTGCTGGCTGACAGTGGTGTGGCGCGCTGGAGCGAGAGCTGGCGACACACCCTGGGCTCGGTCAGCGGCAACGGCGTCCGGCATCCTGCGACGGTTGCCGAGCTGCCGGGCTACCCGTCGCGTATGGCGGCGGCCGCGGGCGGCGGCTTTTGGCTGACGTGTTTTGTGTGCCGGACTCAGTTGGTCGAATTTGTACTGCGCGAAGACGCCTATCGCAAGCGCATGATGCAAGAGGTGCACCCCAGCCAATGGGTGGCACCAGCCCTGTCTTCGGGCAAGAGCTTTCTCGAGCCCCTGCAAGGCGCGGGGGTCAAGACCATGGGCGTGCTCAAGCCCTGGGCGCCGCCGCGTTCGTATGGGTTGGTCTTGCGTGTGGCCGAAGACGGCCGCGTGCTGTCCTCCCTGCACAGCCAAGTGGATGGCGAGCACCACGGCATCACTGCTGTGGCGCAACATGCGGGGGGCTTGTACCTGGTCTCCAAAGGCAGCGCGCGCCTGTTGCGCGTGGAACTCAATTCCGCAGGAGATGTGGCATGAACGCCCCCCAAGCCCTGCCCGACGTGGTGCTTGAACTGCGCGAGGCGACCAAAAAATACGGTGGTGTTCCGGCCATCGAAAATGTCAACTTCACTCTGCGCCGAGGAGAAATTCACGCCTTGCTCGGCGAAAACGGTGCCGGCAAGTCGACGCTGACCAAGGTCATGGCCGGTGTGGTGCCCTTGTCGTCGGGTCAGATCATCGTTGAAGGCAAAGCCATCGAGA